>JAJYKO010000294.1 GCA_021788565.1 Chloroflexota bacterium | reverse complement strand
TCGGCCGGCGGAAGTTCCGCCAGATTCAGCGCCGGCGCTCCCAGCGTCACCGTCACGTTGCAGATCAATTCGTTGATGCGAATCGTCACGGCTTCTCCATCGGCGTGGCATTGGACGTCTGGGGCGGCGCGTCGCGCGTGACGGCGACGGTGCGCAGCCTGATGGACTCCTCTCGTGCCTTCTCCATCATCTCGCCTACGAACGCCTCCGCCCGATCGGTGTCATAGGAGCCGTCCGGCGTCTTGAAGCGTTCCACGACTTCCTTAGCCGGTAGACCGGCATCGGCCAGGGCGTGTTCCAACCCGGCAGCCCACTCGGCGTGGTCGATGCGCCCCGAATACTTGGCGGCCGCTTTGATTCTGTCGACAAGCTGTTCCCGCTGGTGCGCGCTCAGCTGTGCGAAGGAGTCGGCCGCGCTTTGGGTGAGCCGGTCGAGGTCCGTCACCCTTTCCCCGAGCACCATCTTCCCGCCGCCGTTGATATCCACGACATCTCCCGGACCGGCGTAGCGGCGCCTGCCGTCTGGGCCCACGCGCCACATTGCCTCGGCGTTCTTCTGCGTCTGCTGGTTGCGGACGACGTCGGCCACGGCAGCCGGGGTGACGTAGGCACCAGGCTCGAGTATCTTGATCTCAGCTTGCAAGCGGCCGACCTTCACAGGATCTACCGGGGTCTCGCCGAGGGCGCGGACAAGATCCTTGCGCCGCGTCTCCGCGAGGACTTCGCGGGCTCGACCCATCAGCACCTCCTCATTGGGAGAAGCCTTGCTGGACCGGGCTAGCCGTTCGGCCATGGCCTTTTCGGCCGCGGAGATGCCGGATACCATCGCCTCCGCCTCTTCGAACTGCCGCCGCAGCTTCACTCGTGCTTCCTGCTCGATGGCCTTCTGCAAGGGGCCTACTTCGCCCTCGGGGATGACTTTCGTTTCGGGACCAGAGGGTCCGTCGACAGTAACAGTGTGCTCCGGCGTGGCGTCGCCTGAGAGCCTCGCCAACTGCTCGCGCTTGTACTGCTCCCAGCCCCTCGCGCTGCCGGCGGGGTTACCCTCCTCCATTCCTCGCAGGACAGCCGCCAGACTGGCGACGTCCGCCTGGTGGGTCGCGGCCTGTGCCTGAGCCGCGGATGAAGTGGGGAGGTCCACCTCGCTGCCGACGAAGCTGTAGCCGTTGGTGTCGAGGGTAGTTCCCGGTTCGCCTCCCGTCCGGGACCGCAGAGTTTCCATGAACCGGCGCTGGGCGATGCCGCTCTCTTTGATGGCCTTCGCGATGGCGGCAGGGTCGCCCGAGTGCATCTTCGCCAGCAATTCGGCCTTGGGCTGGAAGGTGACGTCTATGTCGCTGCCCGCGCCCTTCGAGCCCACGTTGCCGGCGTCGAGGTCCGGGAAGTCCTTCAGCGCCTCCTTGATGGCCTCCTGAACCACCGCGTTCCTGGCCGCATCGAGGGGTGCCTGCTGCTCGGCTGGAAGCTTGCGCACCTCCCCCTTCCAATCCTTGACTGCGCGAAGCTTCTCCGCCGCGGCACCGGCCCGCGGGGTGGATTCCGCCTCCGATTCGCTGGACCCGGGCTGCTTTCCAGCGGACTCCTCGCCGGCCGTCCCTGATCCTTTCATCGGGGACTCGGACGCACCCACGACTGGGCCAATCGCGGGAAATTGGTCGCCCGCCGGCGCACCCGGCTCGCTCGCGGGCGGGGTGAAGTCGCTCGCCTGGGCCGTTTGCTCAGGCTTTCCGGGAACGACCTCTGGTTGCGCACCGGCTGCCGCGGCGCCCGCGGCGATCTTTCCCTTCGCCTGCCACTTGTTGAACTTCTCGCCGCCAAGGTCGTCAGCGGTCGTGGCGACGGTGCTGAGCATCTGGGTGAGCATCTCGTGCTTGGCCTTATCCCTCTCCTCGGGGCTCTTGCCCTGATAACGTGGGTCACTGTCCACTTGCAGGTACGCCGTCGTGTAAAGCGCGATTTGGCTGGTGTTGGCGGCGATGCCGAAGATCTTGAGCGTTCTGGCCGTCGCGTCGGCGGCGGCCTTGCCACCGGCAACTCCCGCCACCCCGATTACGCTCGCGAGCACGCCGACCATCTGCGCCAGTATGTCCCCCCGCGAGAGTATCTGACTCCAGGTCAGGGGTGGCGGGCCCTTGCGCAGGGTCTGCAGCGTGGTGCGCAGGTCGTCAACACCTTTGGCTGCCTGCACCGCGCCTATCACCTTGCCCGCGTCTCCGAGTTCGCCCAGACCGCCGCTGAGCATGAGGGCGCCCACGATCTGACCGTAGGTGCCGCCGAAGTCGTAAGCATTCATTCCGAAGGTAGCGCGCTCCTTGAGATCGACGCCCATTTTGCCTGCCAGGCCCTGCGCCATGAAGTCGAAGCCCTCGGAGACTTCCTTGGAAAAACTCATGGGGCCGGTTCGCACGTTCTTCATACCCGCGGACTTCATCGCTTCGGCGATCGTCTTGCCTAGCAACTTCCATTGAAGCCAGAGAGACGCATCGGCCACCCCCGTCAGCGCCAGTCCCATCGCCTTCAGGATGCCGAGCGATCCGAGCGCCTCACGCTTGCCGACGTAGGACCACGCGCTCTCCTCTCGGGCGGTCTCGGGCCCGCGGGTGGCCTGGTTCTGGCTCATGGAGACAAGGAGCTTGAACCTTTCCAGCCGGTCGTCCTCCAGTTCGTGCCAGAGCAGGTCGTAGGCGCTGCTCCACTCTTCGGCGAGCCAGCCGGTGCGAGCCGTATGGCGCGAAAAGGTCCGGACCTTCAGCAGATAGAGGAAGCGGTCGAGCCGCTTGGTCTGGACGTAATCCGGGAAGTGTCTATGCATCTCCATATCGGCCGCTGCCCAGCGCTCGACCAGGCTCAGCGCCAGGCGCTCGTCGGCATCGCTCATCCATTGTTGCTTCAGGAGGCCGACTATCTGATCCACGTCGGCCTTCATCATCGTCTCTTCATCCGCCACGGGCTGCAGGTCGTCGTTCTTGCTGCGGGCGATAACCGCTCGTGGCGGCGGGATGGTCTGGCTGATCAGCTCTGCCCGAACCTGTTCGGCGATAGCGTGCCCCCATTCCTCGGCGGCCTGATTGTCGGTCATGGCGGAGAGGTCGAGGCTCACATCTACCGGCAGTCGATCGATCCTCTCGTTGGCCAAGCTGCCCAGTTCGGCGACAAGGACCTCGCGGCAGACCGCGAGGGCTCTAGCGGATATGGCATCGAGACGCGCCGAGTCCGCGGCCGAGAGCGGGCGACCATCGGCCGTGCCGTAGTTGCGCACGTAGCGACCGACCGACATTCCCCTTGTGGAGAGACGGCCGGTCAGCACCATTCGCTCCGTGGCTTCGGCCTCTGCTTCGCCTGCTCCCTCACCCTCGTGGCCACGGATTTCGCCCGCGGTCTGCTGGCGCACGTGGGTCAGCTCATGCGCCAGGAGGGCCTGCCCCCTCGCACTGGAAGGGTCGTACTTTCCCTCCGCGAAGAAGACGTCATTGCCCACAGTGAAGGCGTCGGCCTGGAGGACCGCGGCGGTCCGCGCTGCTTCGGAGCCGGTGTGCAGGCGCGTGTTCCGAAGCGATCCGCCGACGATTCGCTCCATGTCTGCTTGCTGCTCGCGCGTAAGCGGGGTGCCTTCGCCGTCTGCTGAGCCCAGCGCACGCGCCGATGCTGGCGTCAGAGCCACCCCACCTGGGAGGCTAGCGGGGGTGTATGCACTCCCGGTGCGCTTCAGGAGCGTCGGCTGCCTGTGCAGGCTCGCGTTAGCTGCCAGGGATAGCGAGTGTGCCAGCGACAGGGCATCCCTGCCGGCAGCCCCTATTGCCCTGTCCGCGGCGGCTCTTGTGTTCGGCATGCCAGGAACCTCGCTCCCACTGTAGCCAGTAGTACTTAGCGGATGATGTCGACCCGTTGTTTGGCCGATGCGCGTACCCGCACTCCATGCTTGAGCAGCACCTCCAGTTCGTAGCTGCCAGGCTGGAAGTCGTGCGGGGAGATGGACAATTCCCCCACGGCGAACCCGGCGACCTGAAGGATGCCCTCCGGAACCTCCACCGGCTTGCCCACGGCCCTGCCTGCAATAAGTAGCGCTACTTCCAGTGGTTGCGCAAAGGCAGCGGGCTCTCGTGGGGTCGTGCCCTCGTTGACTTCGAAATGGACAAAGTGCTTTCCGTCTCCCTCGAGGCAGTGGCCGGTGTTGCCGGCTAGGCCGATACGGTCCCCAACCCTGACCTCGCCGGACCGCGCGCTTCCGCGCTTCAGGTTGGCGTAGATCAGTTTAAGATCGCCGGAAGCGACCACCACGTAGCAGCCGAGCCCGGCGCCGACACTGTCGGTGCGCGAGTAAGAGTCCTTATGTGTATCGAAGGTGGCGGCCCTGCCTTCCGTGAGCGACGTGATCGATCGCTCGCCGCTGAGCTGGAAGTCGACGCCTCGCCGGCTTTGCCCTGTGATGGTGCGGATGCGTGTGCCGTAGCTCGGGGCGTCGAACCAGGGCCGTGCCAGGCTCAGATCCACGGTCACCTCGTTGCGGCTGCCGAGTCTCAGTTTTGCCTCTCTTGCCGGCTTACGGATGACGATGGTGTCGCGTGCCATGGCGTTCCTCCTCGGTTGGTGTCGCGGTGAGGCGCGTGCCTCGCGCCATGGGTAGTGCTGGAGCGCGACGGCACAGCCGGAGTAGCGCTGGCGAAAGCGCTACTCCGGCTGCCGCTGATCTTAGCCGCTGAGCTGGCGGTTGATCTTTCCGATCTCGTCAACCCAGCGCTGGCGGTCCTGGTGCTCCAGGGCCAGGATCTCTTCCAGCGGCCAGTGAAAGTGATAGGCGATGTAGGCTACCTCCTCGTAAAGGCGCTCGAGCGGGTAGCCGGCTATTCCCCCACGCCCAGGGTCTCCACCTCGAACTCGTGGCCGCATTCCGGGCACGCGGCCGTGATGGCGGTGCTCGCGTTCTCGTTGATTCGGCGATAGAGCGCCTGCAGATACGCCAGATCGGACGAGAACAGACCTTCGACGACGCCCGGGTTTACGTCGGACATCGTGCCGAGTTTGGTGATCACACGCGCCAGGAGAATGATCGTGAGGTACGCCTGGTTCTGGCGCACTCGCGGATCGCGCAGCGGCGCGATCTCGTCGATAGCTGTGGCCAGACGCATGGTTCCCTTACGATGTAGGGTGCCATCCGAGTCCACGTATCCTTTCGGGAGTGTGAACTCGAACTCGGTCTGTAGACTCTCACCACGTGGACTCATTTCACCCTATCCAGACCCTCGTGGGCGATCTCCAACTCTTCCAGCACCACCTCGTTGGCGGTGGCATTCATATCGCCACCTTTCCACTTGGCGGGCCAGCCGCGACGGAAGTTGTAGCGGGCCACTTCCTGAAGCTTCGGGCTATAGATGACGACGGATCCGTCCATCCGAGCGCTCTCGATGTCGCCGTCGATGACCTTTTTGCGCCATTTCCAGAGATCGAGCGAGTCCGTGATACCGCGGCGCAGCACGATATTCGACCACTTGAGCGCGCCCGGCAGCTTCTTGATGAAAATGACGCCGCCCTTGCCAGTCTCTCGCGACTCGATGACCTCTGTTTCCGAATCGAAGCCTGCGCCTTCTCGGAATGTGGCCTGGGTAAGCCCCTGGATCTCCAGGCAGAAGGTGTAACTAGCTAGCGGATCTTTCGCTGGCATTTGACCTCGTCCTCTCTAACGTTCTGCTCTAGCTCGCGGTCGCCCCGCCGGTCGGCAGCTGGGTGACGCGGAAGACCACGAACTCGGCCGGCTTGACCGGGCACAGGCCGAGCTCGATGACGACCATTCCGGCGTCGATCGTCTCGGGCGGATTGGTCTCTTCGTCGCATTTGACATAAAACGCCTGCTCGGGCGTCGCGCCGAAGAGGGCGCCGTCGCGATAGGATCGCATCAGGAAGGAGCTGACATCCCGCGAGATGCGCTGCCACAGGTCGAAGTCGTTGGGCTCGAAGACGACCCACTGGGTACCCTGCTTGATCGATTCCTCTACGTAATTGAAGAAACGGCGAACGCTGATGTACTTCCATGCCGCGTCGCTGGATAGGGTGCGGGCGCCCCACACGCGCAGACCGCGCGTCCCGAAGGTGCGTATGCAGTTGACGCCGCGCGGGTTTAGAAGGCCTTGCTCGCCCTGAGTGATCTGCTGTGCCACGTCGACCGCCCCACGCACAACCTCGTTGGCCGGTGCCTTGTGTACCCCACGCTCCGAATCACTGCGGGCCCATATGCCCGCCATGTGGCCGGACGGCGGGATCGACAGGGTGCGCTTTCCAGTGGGATCCAATGGATCAAGCACCTTGATCCAGGGGTAGTAGAGGGCCCCATAGGCCGAGTCGATCATGCTCTTCTCGCGCCAGGCGATCATCTCCTGCGGGTCCAGGTCCGGCGGCGCATCGAGGATTGCAACGCGATCCTGCATGTTCTCGCAGTGGGTCAGCATCAGCTTCTGTATGCCAACCAGCGACTCCTCGCCGATCAGTCCCCGCCTGTAAGCAGACATCAGGTCAGGAGCGGAGACGATGGTTATGTCGTCGATTGCCTCCAGACCCTCGATTCCGGAGCGATCCTCCACCTTGCCCATGAAGTCCCTGGTGCTCACGGCGAGCGCCGTGGACGAAGGAGTCTTCAGATCGAAAGCGCCTGCCTTCGGCGCTGGTGCCAGCGGCCCCTTGACCTGGGGAACGTTCAGCCATACGAACTGGGACGCACCGTTCACCATCGTTTCGACGTAGTTGCGCGAACCGCGGTCCATGGAAACGTTGGCGAACGACTCCAGAACGGTGCCGCCACGCTTGACTGTGATGGTGAATGGAGTGGTCGGGTCGGGTGACCGGACTGGCTCGGCTGTCCGGCTGGCCGGCTTCGCCTTAGCAGGC
>JAJYKO010000293.1 GCA_021788565.1 Chloroflexota bacterium | reverse complement strand
CGGCTCCACTATCTCGGTGCCGCCCTCGCCTTCTCCGTCGCCCAGGGCGTACTTTGCCAGCGCTTCCCGCAGGCTCTTCAGCATGCCGTTGTAGTCCACGATCACCCCGCAGTCCTTGCCAGGGTAGACGCGGTTGGCCCTGGCTATCGCCTGCATCAAGGTGTGCTCCTTCATAGGCTTGTCGATGTACATCGTGGACAGGCACTCCACGTCGAAGCCGGTGAGCCACATGGCGCACACGATGGCGATGCGGAACGGGTGGTCGGGGTCCTTGAAGGCGTCTTCCACGCTCACCCGCCTGCCGTCAGGCGTCTCAAAGCCGCTCTTCATCCTCATCCTGTGCGGGATGATGTCGAAGCCCCATCGCTGGAAGTCGCGGATCTCGTTCTGCGCCTCGCTGATCACGATCTCGATGATCGTGCTCTCCATCCAATCTGCCTGACCAGAGAACCTGGCCAGCGCCTTCCCCAGCCGTTCCCTCTCGTCCAGATCGGTCGCCGTCGCAAGGTTGGCCTGCGTCTGACGAATGGCGGCCCTGACATGGTCGACCTTCGAGCTCCAAAGGGGCTGGATACGCTGTAGCATCCGGGCGCAGGTCACCTTGTCCACGCACACCAGCATCGCCTTGCCGGACTCCCATCGCATCGAGCAGTGATCCACGAAATCGTCCGCCAGCTTGTCCAACCGGTCGTCCGCCGTTATCACCGCGTAGTCCTTGCCGAGCAGCCTCTCCAGCAGGGCAAGCTGGTCGGGATCCAGATCCGCCTCTTCGACCTTCTCGGCGATGCGGTCGTTCAGGTCGAGCCGCTCGATGCCCAGCTTCTCCCCCCGGTTCTCGTAGACCAGCCGCACCGTGGACTGGTCCTCCTCGGAGCGCTTGAAGTCGTAGCGGGAGACGTAGTCCCCGAAGATGCGGCGGGTGAGGTGGTCGTGCTTGAGAAGCGGCGTGCCGCTGAAGCCGATGAAGGAGGCGTTGGGCAGCGCCAGGCGCATGTTGCGGGCAAACTTCCCCGCCTGCGTCCTGTGCGCCTCGTCCGATATCACGATGATGTCGTCGCGCTCGCTGTACGGCTCGGCGACCGGCTGGTTGAATTTGTGGATCAGGCTGAAGACGTAGCGGTGGTTCTCCCCCAGGATCCATTTCAGCTCCTGGCCCGAGCTGGCGCGCGGAGATTGCTCGTCCGCCACGCCACAGCCAACGAAGGTCCGCCGGATCTGGTCGTCGAGGTCCTCTCGGTCGGTCATCACTACGAAGGTGAAGTTTCCCGGCACCGTTCGCCGCACCTTCTCCGCGAAGAACGCCATTGAGTACGACTTCCCGCTGCCCTGAGTGTGCCAGAAGACCCCGAGTCGCCCAAGGTCCGGATGCGCCCGCTTGATCAGCGGCAGGATCTCCGCTCGACGTTCGTTTGAGCTTGTGACGTAGACTTCTGGCTCTTCCGCGGCCCTCAGCCATTCGGCACGTGTTATCCGTCTCTCGATCGGGTACGCTCGCTTCAGCTCCTCCTGCCGTCCCACGGAAGCCACGGCGTTGTTCACGCCCAGGACCTGGTGGTTGCGCGCCACTATCTTCCGCGTGCCGCCGGGCTTGCTGTCGTCGAACAGGATGAAGTTCTCCACCAGGTCGAGAAGGCGCTCCTTGGCAAGCATCCCGTTAAGGAGCGTCAGCGCCTCCAGATCGCCCTTATCCCTCTCGTCGTTGCGCTTCCACTCGGTGAAGTGCTCCCACCTGCTGGTGATCGAGCCGTACCGTGCGTGGTCGCCGTTGCTCACGACGAGGAAGGCGTTGTGGTGGAAGGCGTGGGCGATGCTGTGCTCGTGCAGGTAGTCCGTGAGGTTGTTGTCGAAGCCCGCGCGGATGTTCTTGTACACCGCCTTCAGCTCGATAAAGACCAGCGGCAGCCCGTTGACGAAGCACACCAGGTCTGCCCGCCTGTTGTAGTGCGGGACACGCAACCCCTGGATCTTGAGCTCGCGCACCGCGAGGAAGCGGTTGTTGCCGGTGTTCCGGAAGTCGATAACCCGCGCCCGAGCGTAACAGGTTTCGCCCCTGTCGTCGCGCCACTCGACCGGCACCCCGTCGCGGATGAAATCGTAGAACTCGCGGTTGTGCTGTAGCAGCGACCGCGCGGAGTCAATCCTCGTGAGCTTCTCGATCGCGTGTTCTCTCGCCGTCTCCGGCATCCCCGGGTTCAGCCGCTCCACTGCCGCCCGGAGGTCACGGACCAGCACCACCTCTCGCTCGTTCATGCGGCCGAGCGTCCCACTGGGCCCGAGGGTCTCGGCGTTGTGGGCGTACACGCCCTCCCAGCCGAGCACATCGTGGAGGTGCTCGGCGAAGGTGCGCTGGACGAGCCGGTCTTCGGTGTTGATGTCGGTTAGCGCCACTAGCCAGGACCTCTGTCAGACGTTTCTTGCTGCCCCGCATTGCCGCCCTGGAATCGACGTCCCCAGACCCGCCAATACGGCTACGGGCAGTCGGCAGTCACGGGACCGTGCCTCGCGGCACCACCCACTGCATGGGCTGGCGGGTGATGTTGGCGACAAAATCGAAATCAGCATCGTAATGAAGCAGTGTCAGTCCCACACGCTCCGCGACCGCCGCTATCAGGAGGTCAGGTATGCCGACCGCCCGATGCCGGCCCGATCGCGCCAGGGCCTCCATGGTCTGAATCGCTCGATCGAAGTCCGCTTGAGTGATGGGGATCGACGGGAAGGCGCGGGACCTGGTGTCGCGAGTCTTGACCAGCTCGTCGTAGCCCCTGGCGCTATAGAGGATCTCCATCTCGATGAGGGCGCAGGTCGCCACGTCTCCCGAGAGGATCAGCGGCGAAAGGGCCGCGTTCACCTCGGGGTAGCGCAGTCGGGCGAGGGCGCTCTTGTCGGCGATGTAGCGGGGCGCTATCGCCATGCCTCTGCCATGACCTCAGGCTTGTCCAGATCCAGGCCATCCATCTCCTGGAGCTGCTGGATGGCTCTTCGGCGGGCCTGCAGCGCGAGCACCTCTTCGAAGGCGCGCTGCACGGTAGCCTTCAGCCCGCTGGTCCCGAGGGCCTCTCGCGTTCTGTCGTATAGCTCTTCATCGAATTCCAGGGTGGTCTTCTTCATAGTTATATTATACCCATTCCAGAGTACACTGGGTATACTAGCGCTCTCCCGCTCACACCTCGACCTCTCCGCTCATCAGCCGCGGCAGTAGCAAGTCACGGGCAGCATGGAGCTTCTGGTTCTGTTCCTTCAGCACCCGTATCTGGCTGAGGATCACCCCGACTTGCTCGGCGAACAGCGAAAGCAATTGTCTGTGCGGCACCAGTACCTGGAACTCTCGCATCTTGCTGCGACTCACCTCTGGATAGGTCGATCCACTACCCATCGAGCGGATCTCCTCGACCCGATGGCTGAGATGGAATAGTAAGTAAGAGCTGAGTGCCTTGTCATGCGAGACTATAGAGATGAAGCCCTGATTTGTGCAGACCTCATGTCCGGCTACCGCAAAGAAGCCGACCGACGCTCGGCTTGTCATCAGGACTGCGTGAGAAGGAACAAGCCTCGCGGAACTCTTCTTCAGGCCAGCTTCCGTGATCTTCCTTTCTGAGTTGATCAGGACGAGGTGCTGATTTCGGGTCACATCTGTCGGGGTAACCCAGGCAATGTCGCCATCCTCCCAGAAGGTCGAGACCGAAGTTGACGGTGTACCTCCACCGATGCATTCAGCTATTTCACCGACCCGGCGGCTTTCCCAGCCCTCTGGTACGCCATTAGCAATCCTGGTGTGCTCGCTGCCAGGGAAGCGGAGGCGGACGAACCACTCCCGGTACAACTGCCGCGCCGCCTCCTCCAGCAGCACCATCCGTCGGCGGTTGTTCTCGATGAGGTCGTCGTAGGCGGACAGTATGTCGGCAATCCTCTTCTGCTCGGACAACTTCGGCAGCACCACCAGGAAGCCGGGGAACCTTTCGAGCGGAATACGGTCCACAGTGGCTCCGGTAATCACATTGCGGTCAATCGTCGCTCGCCATCTCGGTGACAGGAAGAAGTCAAGCAAATAGCGGCTGTCCACCTGCATGGGATCGGGGCGCACAAGCGCGACTCGACGCCCCAAGCATCCCTGAAAGCCATCGGGAATAATTGCATATCGGTGTAAGGTCGCCTCATATGTGAAGACCACGTCTCCGGGCTGCGGCACGACCCGCCGCGTCCAAGTTGGGAACTCTTGTTCGGAAACGTGACGTATATCGCTTAGGTCGAGTCGGCCATCGTCAGTAATATTCTTGATACCGAGAAAGATCGGCCCGTCCGTCGACTCTTTTGGCGTAGCGTGCGGGCCATCATAAATCCCAATACAGTAGCTCCCAATGGGGCGCGGCCCTTCCAGTTTCATATCCCGAGAGCCTCGAAGTTGGCCCGGATCTTCGTCGCCAGCTCCATCGCCTCGGAGTTGAGGTCGGCCAGATCGGCGCGGATGTCCCGTAGCGTCTGCTCGAAGTCGAAGTCCTCGTCCTCCTCCGCAGGGGCGACGTCAACGTAACGGCCCGGGGTCAGGCTCCAGTCGGCAGCTTCGATCTCGGCGCGGTCCACGAGCTTCACCAGTCCGGGGACGGCACGGAGCTCAGCGTCGGGGAATCGGTCCTGCAGCCACACCACCTGGCGGTGGAAGTACGCCGGCCGCTTGAGCTGTTCGACCGCGGTCTTCCGCTGCTCTTCGAGCTGCTTCAGCAGACGGCCGGCGGCGCGGCGGTCGTAGCCTGGCACCGCACCATTGTTCCCGTTATTCCCGTTGTTGCCGGCGAGTTCTGCTGCCAGGTCCGCCGCGCGGGCGGCGAGCTTGTACAGCAGGTCCACCTGCTTCACCAGACCGCGAATCGCGTCGGCGGTGGGGTCGAAGGTGTGCCGGGCGGCATGTTGCGCGTCGTTGGTTTCCGGCAGGTCGCCGGCAAAGCGGGTGCGGAAGGCATCGAGGGTCTCGAGAAGGGAAGCGCGGTCGGCCTGGTAGGCGGCCATCGCCTCGTGGAGCTCGGAGAGGGCGGCGGCGAAATCGACCGCCTGAGTTGAGGACAACCCAGGCTCCGTGATGCCAGAATGGACAACGGCGGCGAAGCGGCGCAGCAGATCGGCGAGGGTGGTCTCGAAGGCGGCGAGCGCGTCTGGAACGAGCGCGCTCTCGGTGCAGACAGCGCCGATGTAGTCCCGCACGAGGGCGAGGAAGCGCGATCGCTGGCCGCGATAGAGCCAGACGATGGCGGAGAGGTTGCTCATCTGCTCCGGCGAGAAGTCGTTGATCGTGCGGTTGACCTTGCGGTAGACGTTGCGGGCGTCCAGCATCAGCACGTTATCCCTGCGCTCTGCCGGCTTGCCCCGGTCGAAGAACCACAGCTCACAGGGGACGCTGCGGGTGTAGAAGAAGTTGGACCGAATGGAGATCATCACGTCCACGTCGCCGGTCTCGACTATCTTCCTCCGCACCTCCTTCTCCCCATGCCCCGCACTGGACGCCTGGGAGGACATTACGAAGCCGGCCCGGCCCTTCTCGTTCAGGTAGCTCCAGAAATAGGAGATCCAGAGGTAGTTGCCGTTGGACACCCTCTTGTCCTTGTTCACCCCCGGCAGCCCAAATGGGAGGCGTGGGTCGCCCTTGATGCGCTCCGCGTCCACGAGATCCACGTTGAAGGGGGGATTGGCCATGACGAAGTCGCACCCGCCGGCGAGGGTATGCTCATCCTGGTAGTAGGTTATGGCCTCGGAGATCTTCCCCTCCAGGCCGTGAACGGCGAGGTTCATCTGGGCGATGTGGATGGTGTCGCGGTTCTTCTCCTGTCCGTAAAAGACGACCCTGTGGGTGGTGTCGGCGCCAGCGTGCTCGATGAAGTGGCTGGACTGCACGAACATGCCGCCCGACCCGCAGGCCGGGTCGAAGACGATGCCGTGCTCCGGCTCGATTACGTTGACGATGGTCTGGACGATAGACGAAGGAGTGAAGAACTCGCCGTTGTCGTGCGCTTTCTGGATGGAGAATTTCGCGAGGAAGTACTCGTAGATGCGGCCGAAGACATCGCCGTTGGCCTGCTTGATCTGCTCGCTGTTGAAGAGGCGCATGAGGTCTTCCAGGACCTTTGGCTCGAAGATGCCGTAGCCCTTGGGGAGGGCTCCCCTGAGGGGCTCGAACGATTCCTCGATGGCGGTCATGGCCTCGGTGATGAGGGTGGGGAGGTCGCTGCCGCCGGTGGCGGCCTTCTGCATGATGACATCGTAGCGGGCCGGATCGGGAAGCCAGAGGGCGCGACGGCGCAGGTAGTCCTCCTTCAGCACCTTGCGCGGGGGCATTCTTCCGGCAGCCTGGTCCTCCTCGATCTGTCGGGCGGCCGCGGCGAACCGATTAGCCGCGTGGCGAAGGAAGATGATGCCGAGTACCGGCATGAAGTAGTCGGACGAGGTGAGCTTGGAGTTGGCGCGGAGGTTGTCCGCGGCGGACCAGAGGTCCGATTCGAGCTTCTCGATGTCCTGGAAACCGTTGGCGATCATGCGACAATGACTCCGTGAGTATCGACACATTAACCGCCGGGTGGCACTTGCGCTCTCCAGGCGGCTACCAGGGTATCCGATCGGTGACAGGCGAAGGGTTCGAGAGGAGCAGCGTTAGCTTACACAACTTCTTTCCTCGTGTCGACCTCGTTATCGCAAAACCACCCGTTTTGTATCTATCGAGGCGATTTCGCGTCAAGTAGGACATTTGACAACCTTCTCAAGTCAGGGCTACAGTTAGTGTCTAACGGATCAGATTGATCGCAAAATGGGCATGATTTCAGGCGTTGGCCGGGAGCAGGCCAGCCAGGGATGGAATGACCACCAGATGGCGCAGCTTCAAGGCGGTCAAGGCGACGCGTCG
>JAJYKO010000292.1 GCA_021788565.1 Chloroflexota bacterium | reverse complement strand
AGGAGCAACCGTCTTCGTGACGCTGGAGCCGTGCTGCCACTTTGGGCGCACCCCGCCATGCACTGACGCCCTGATCGGTGCCGGCGTCGCCGAAGTCCATATGGCTACGCTGGACCCGAACCCAATGGTGTCGGGCGGGGGCAAGGCAGCCCTGGATAGCGCTGGCGTGCTGACGGTGGTAGGGGAGAGCGAGGCCGAGGCCCAGCGTTCGATGGAAGCCTGGCTCACCTACATCCGAAAGGGCCGGCCGATGGTCACCGCCAAGTACGCCATGAGCCTCGACGGGAGGATCGCGACCGCGACCGGGCAGTCGAAGTGGATCACGGGCCCGGTGGCGCGGGAGCGGGCCCACCGGCTGCGCGCGGAGGCTGGTGCGGTGATAGTAGGTGTGAACACCGCCATGGTGGACGACCCGCAGCTGACTGCCAGGGACGGATCGGGTGGCCTTCTTTCGCGTCAGCCCCTCCGAGTCGTGATAGATTCGACGGCACGGCTGCCGCTTTCCCGCCGCATCGTCTCAGGCGCCCTTCCTGGAAAGACCCTGGTGGTGGTGGGACCACGCGCGGATAAGATGAAGTGCGCGCACCTCGAGGAGCGAGGTAACACCGTCGTGACCCTCCCCGAGAAGGATGGGCACGTCAACCTCGAGGCTGTGCTCGATAACCTGACGGCCGAGTGGGAGGTCACCTCGGTCCTGGTGGAGGGCGGCGGAAGCCTCCTGGGGACGTTCTTCGATCGGGGATTGGTGGATAAAGTGGTCGCGTTCGTGGCGCCCAAGGTGATCGGTGGCAAGGATGCACCTGGCCCCGTGGGCGGTCGGGGTTCCGTTGACATGGCGTCAGCGTTGCGTCTTAGGGACTGGTCCTGGGAGTTGATGGGAGACGACCTGATGTTCGTGGGGTATGTGTAGGGGCGCGGGCGATTTGTAGGGGCCGTGGCGCTGCGCTCGCTCGCGTCACGCGGCCCTCACCGGACCAAACCAATGCAACGCGTAGCCAGTCGTCAGCATAGGTGGGGGGTATGTTTACCGGAATCGTCGAGGAGATAGGGACAGTCGAGAAGCTGGGGCAGGCCGGAGGAGGGTACCAGCTTCGAGTCCGAGCCCAGAAGGTAATCGAGGACGTGACGCTGGGGGACAGCATAGCCGTCAACGGCGTGTGTCTCACGGTGACGATCTTCGACTCCATTGGCTTCACGGTCGGTCTTTCGCCCGAGACCCTGCGGCGGACCAACCTGGGGGAGATGAAGCCCGGCGGCAGGGTGAACCTGGAGCGCGCGCTTCGACCGTCCGATCGGATGGGCGGCCACTATGTTCAGGGTCACGTGGATGGCGTGGGCGTTGTGGCCGAGCGTCGACGCGAGGGGGATTCGCTCCTTATGCGGGTGCGGGTACCGGCGGACATCTCACAGTACATCGTGGAGAAGGGGTTCATCGCGGTCGACGGGGTGAGTCTGACAGTAACAGGGTGCGGGGAGGAGTGGTTCTCGGTTGATCTTATCGCCTTCACTCAGGGGGCAGTGACCCTGACCGAGAAGGGCGTGGGCGACAGGGTCAATCTGGAAGTGGACATAATCGGCAAGTACGTGCAGAGCTTCCTCGCCAGACGTGGGACGCATAGGGGCATCACCACGGAGTTTCTGGCCGAGGAGGGGTTTCTATAGGAGGTGGTGAGGGTGCCACTATCAACTGTTGCCGAGGCAATCGAGGATATCAAGCAGGGCAAGTTCGTCGTAGTTGTGGACGACGAGGATAGGGAGAACGAAGGCGACCTGGTGATCGCCGCCGAGTACGTGACAGCCGAGGCCATCAACTTCATGGCGAAGTACGGTAGAGGGTTGATCTGCATGCCTGTGATCCGGAAACGCCTCGAGGAGTTGCAGATCCCCATGATGGTCGATCGGAACACCTCCGGATTCGGCACTGCGTTCACGGTGTCCGTGGAAGCCAAACATCGGGTGACCACGGGGATATCGGCTCACGATCGCGCCGCGACGGTGAAAGCGATCCTCGATCCGGCCACCAGGCCAGACGACCTGTCGCGGCCAGGCCACATGTTTCCCCTGCGCGCGGCGGATGGAGGCGTGCTGCAGCGTACGGGGCAGACAGAAGCCGCCGTCGACCTGGCGAAGATGGCTGGCCTGTACCCGGCTGGAGTGATCTGCGAGATCATGAACGAGGACGGCACTATGGCCCGCATGCCGGACCTGGAGCGGTTCAGCCAGCGTCACGGCATCAAGATCGTGAGCGTAGCACAGCTGATCGACTATCGTCGGCATCAAGAGACTCTGGTGAAAGAGATCGCGCGGGCGAAACTACCGACCGTGTACGGGGACTTCGACATGGTCGCCTTCGAGAGCCTGGTGGACAAGGGAGAACACCTGGCGCTGGTGATGGGCGACGTCCAGGACGGCCCCGCACCGCTGGTGAGGGTTCACTCGGAGTGTCTGACTGGCGACGTACTCGGGTCCCTGCGCTGCGATTGTGGCGATCAGCTTCACCTGGCTATGGAAAAAATCAGCGAAGAGGGCCGCGGTGTGCTGCTCTACCTTCGTCAGGAGGGACGAGGCATCGGCCTGCACAACAAGGTAAAGGCGTACCAGCTTCAAGACGCCGGCCTGGACACGGTGGAGGCCAACTGCCGTCTGGGCTTCCCTGCCGACAAGCGGGACTACGGCACCGGGGCGCAGATCCTCGTGAGCCTGGGACTCACGAAAGTCCGCCTGATGACGAACAACCCGAAGAAGATGGTGGGTCTGGAGGGTTTCGGCCTGGAGATCGTGGAGCGGGTACCGTTGATCAGCCCGCCAGGCCCCGTCAACTGGCGGTATCTTCTGACGAAGCAAGAGAAGATGGGGCATCTACTGGACATTGATCCCAAGAATCTCGAGGAGGAGGCTTTGAATGGGAAGAGTCTTTGAGGGTGAGCTGGTAGGGCGAGGTCTCCGCTTCGCCGTGGTGGTGTCTCGGTTCAACGAGTTCATCAGCAGCCGTCTGCTGGGCGGTGCCAAGGATGCGCTGGTGCGGCATGGCGTTCCGGAAGAGAATTTGGACGTGGCGTGGGTACCCGGGGCTTTCGAGATACCGCTTGTGGCCAAGAAGCTGGCACAGTCCGGGGAGTACTCTGGAATTATCTGCCTCGGCGCGGTGATTCGCGGCGCCACGCCGCACTTCGACTACGTTGCAGCGGAGGTCTCCAAAGGAATAGCCCACGTGGGACTGGAGACCGGAGTTCCAGTAGTGTTCGGGGTGATAACAGCCGACAACCTGGAGCAGGCGATAGAGCGGGCGGGCACGAAGTCCGGCAACAAGGGATTCGACGCCGCCACGTCCGCCATCGAGATGGCCAACCTGCTCAGGCGCATTGGTGGGGAGCGACTGGCTTAGTCGGCTACGTGTGCGCTTTCCGGCCCAACTTCCGTTCGGTGCCCTTCAGCAGGCGCGATATGTTGTCCTTGTGACTCAGGACGATGAATGCCGGTGCCAGCACGCCGTAGATCAGGTGAACGGGGGGCTGTATCCCTACGAGGACGAGGCCGAGCATCGTGAAGGGCACGGAGCAAGCGCCCAGGATAGAGCCGAGGGAGACGTACCGGGTGATTCCCATGGTGGAGAAGGCGACTATGGCGCAGACCAGCGCCCCGATAGGGGTTATGATCGTCAGCGCGGCGAGTCCGGTGGTAACGCCCCTTCCGCCCTTGAAACCTAGGTAGATGGAGAAGGTGTGGCCCGCCATTGCCATAAGGCCGGCCAGCACGTCCGCGACCGGATCCCCGTTGCTCAGCACCCGCGCGATCGCGACGGCCGCGATCCCTTTTGCGAAGTCGCCGGCAAACACTATCAGGGCGGCTTTCCAGCCCAGTGTTCGCAAGACGTTCGTCGCGCCGGTCCGCCCGCTTCCGGTCTGGAGGATGTCGACGTGTCGGTGGGACCGCGCCACCAGATATCCCGTCGGTATGGAACCCACAAGGTAGGCTGCCAGCATCGCCAAGGCGTAGGAGGCAATCGGCATTTCCCAGCCATCTCCGTATAGAATGTGTAGTCGGTGCATGATAGCATAGCGTCTCGGGGGGAATGAAGATGCCTGAGAAAGTCTGCGTTGTCAACGCCGGCGGCTGGGGAACCGCGCTCTCCGTGCTTCTCTCCGACAAGGGCCATGAGGTGCGGTTGTGGGCGAGGCGCCCCGAGCTGGCCGAGACGCTTGCCTCCAGCCGCGAGAACCACGACTACCTACCCGGGTTCAGACTGCCCGAAAACGTTCTGATCACTTCAGACCTACGAGAGGCTGTTAGCGGCTGCTCCGTCGTGCTCGTCACGGTCATCTCGCGGTACCTCCGGGCGATGGCAGAGATGCTGGCACCTGTAGTGACTCCCGACCAGTTGATTGCTCACGGGAGCAAGGGGCTTGATCCCGACACCCTGCGGAGGGGATCGGAGGCCCTCGCGGCAGCCCTGGGAGAAGGGCACCGAGGCAGGATCGCTGCCGTCTCGGGTCCGAACCTGGCTCGAGAGGTGGCGTCCCTGATGCCCACCGCAACCGTCGTAGCCTGCCGAGACGACGGCGTAGCGCGGCAGCTTCAGACCATCCTCTCGGCGCGGAGCTTTCGCGTCTACACCAACCCGGACATCATAGGCGTCGAGCTGTGCGGCGCGGTGAAGAACGTGGTCGCCCTGGCTTCTGGCATGGCCGACGGGTTCGGGTACGGGGACAACTCCAAGGCAGCCATAATCACGCGCAGCCTGGCCGAGATCGGCCGCCTCGTGGCGCGCATGGGGGGCAACCCGATGACGGTGGCAGGACTTGCCGGCATCGGCGACATTATAGCCACCTGTGCCAGCCGTCAGAGCCGTAACCGCGCGGCGGGTGAGGCGATCGCTCGTGGTCGCAGCGTGGCCGAGGTCCAGGCGAGCACTCCCATGGTGGCGGAGGGCATTCCTGCGACGGCCGCAATCATGAAGCTGGCGGAACGGCTCGGCGTTGACATGCCGATCACCCGACAGGTTCACGCGGTGCTGTTCGAGGGCATCAGCCCGCAGCAGGGGCTGGCTCAGCTGATGGGTCGCGAGTTCACCTCTGAGCCCTGGATGTAAAAACTGGTGCCCCCGGCCCATTGAAGCCTTGTGGTTGAAGTACTACACTATGGTCAGCAGGGACGACGGCGTCCCGATCCTCAGTCCCCAGCAACCAGTTATGACTGTTCTCCCGGACCAACGAGTTTTCCAGATTTCCCCGATAAGCTGCCAAGTTCCTCTTGACACCACAATATATCGGGTCCAAGATATGCGTACACACAATATGTGGCACTTTTCTGCCGAGTGGGCAGACGCGCCATCGGCCGCGAGGTCGGTGGCGCAATGCTCCTCAGGCGATCCGCGGTAGAATCCGTACGAGACTTCGGGCTTCATGAGGACCGGAGGGAAGGGATTTAGAATGGCTGAGGTGGTCTTACCCAGCGGGACAGGTGAGTGGACGGAATCCGCCATCAGAGTGCTAAGAGAGAGGTATCTGATGCGGGATGGTGACCAGGTCACCGAAACGCCGGATGAGATGTGCTGGCGTGTGGCGCGCGCCATCGCCAAGGCGGAGGCGAAATGGGGCAGGAGCGAGGAGGAGATCGAGGCCACGGCGCAGACTTTCAGTGACGTGATGCGATCCCTTCTGTTTCTACCCAACTCTCCCACGTTGATGAACGCCGGTAAGGAGAACGGGCTCCAGTACTCGGCGTGCTACGTGCTGCCGGTGGAGGATTCCCTGGAGGGGATATTCGAATCCGTGAAGCGGGCGGCACTCATTCACAAGAGCGGCGGCGGCACAGGGTTCGCCTTTTCCCGGCTGCGCTCCAAGGACAGCGTGGTCAAGAGCACGGGCGGCAAGGCGAGCGGCCCCGTCAGTTTCATGCGGGTGTTCAACGCGGCAACGGAGGCCGTGAAGCAGGGCGGGACCCGACGTGGTGCCAACATGGGCATCCTGCGGGTAGACCATCCCGATATCCTCGAGTTCATCGACTGCAAGCTAGACGGCGGGATCACCAACTTCAACATCTCCGTGGCTATCACCGATGCCTTCATGAAAGCGCTGGCAGAGGACGCCGAATACGAACTTCGCTGCCCCGCGACAGGTGAACTTCAGGGGACGCTCCGGGCGCGCGACGTCTTCGAGAAGATCGTCCAGGCCGCGTGGAGGACCGGGGATCCCGGTCTCGTCTACATCGACAGGGTGAATGCGAGTCCCGCGAATCCGACGCCCGCGGTGGGCCAGATCGAAGCGACCAACCCGTGCGGCGAGCAGCCGCTCTTGCCGAACGAGGCGTGCAACCTGGGCTCGGTGAACCTGGCAAAGCTGGTCAGGCGGGAGCCGGCGCGAAGGAACGGGCAGTTCCACGAGGCCAAGGTCGAGGTGGACTGGGAATCTCTCGAGCATGTGGTGCGGGTCGCGGTGCGCTTCCTCGACGACGTCATAGACGTCAACCCCTATCCGCTCCCCGACATCGACAAGATGGTGAAGGACAACCGGCGCATCGGTCTCGGCGTGATGGGGTGGTCTGACCTGCTGATACAGCTGGGTATTCCCTACGACAGCGAGGAGGCCATCAATCTGGCCGACCGAGTGATGGGCTTCATCAAGCAGGTAGGGCACGAGGAGTCGGCGAAGCTGGCGGAGGAGCGAGGTCCTTTCCCCAACTGGGCCGGCAGCATCTATCGTGACGGTCCGCCGCTGCGCAACGCGACGGTTACGACCATTGCCCCCACGGGCACCATCAGCATCATCGCCGGGTCCACGTCTGGTATCGAGCCGCTGTTTGCGATCGCCTTCCGGCACATCGTGGGAGATAGGCACCTCACCTTCGTCAACCCCAACTTCGAGAGCGTGGCCAGGGAGCGCGACTTCTACAGCGATG
>JAJYKO010000291.1 GCA_021788565.1 Chloroflexota bacterium | reverse complement strand
GGCGGCGACCCTTCGGGGGCGCGGGGCGGCGCTGACGCGCCTTGCCGTGCCGTCCGGGTAAAGCGGTGCTGACGCACGCGCACTCCAAATCGCACGCCGAGAGCCGTCAGGCCGTATAATGAGGGTAGGATCTAACCCGAATCTTGTTCCCTCGCCGACGAGGGCTCCAAGGAGGAGACATGGAGTACAACAACGAAGAGTTGGCCCTGCGAGAAGAGCTGGCCAGTATAGCCATCCAGGCATATCAGCGCGGCCTTGTGGCCGGAGCCGGCGGCAATGTCAGCGTCCGTGTGCCGGGTCGGGACGAAGTGCTCATTACCCCCACGGGTGTGTCGCTGGGTATGACCACTGTCGATAACATCGTCAAGACAGATCTGCACGCCAAACACATCGACACCGGCAACGGCCACAGGCCTTCCAAAGAGACCGGCTTCCATTGCGCGATCTACCGCTTGCGCCCCGAAGTCAATGCCATCGCCCATGTGCACCCGCCCTATGCCACGACCTTTTCCCTCAAGTTCGCGGACCTGCCCCTGGTCACCGTCAGCGCCACGGCCAACCTGAAGAGAGTGCCCTGCGTGGACGTCGCATTGTCCGGATCAGACGAGCTACGAGACCTGGTGGAGCAGGGCTTCGCGCGCAACCCCGGTTGCCGCTGCATTCTGATGCGTGCCCACGGCATAGTGGCCACCGGCCCAACGCTCGTTGCTGCTTACAACGCTGCTGACCTGATCGAGGACACCGCTAGGATCGCTCACTACGCGGCGACTCTCGGGATCTCGGTGGAGGAATCGGTGCAGGTGGCCTTCAGACCCATTCCGCAGTCCATGAGAGTGTAGGCGGGCGTTGGCTGACCTTGTCATCACCGATGCCAGCAGGGACGCTCTGGTGGCGTCGGGCCTCTTGTTGGGTACAGTGGAGGGGACGGTCAACTACCGGGTCGTGGCCTCTCTTCCAGAGGTCAGTCGCCTGCTCCACGATGCCCGTCGTGCCTATACGCGTATCACGGTCTGCGGAGTGCCGGGGGCAGACAGCGGTTCCCTCCGCTCGTCGCTCACTGTGCTCCAGGCACGGGGTACCCGGGTACGCTGGCTCGACTCCCACGACATGCTCTGGACCGAGTCGCTGCGGGAGCAGCTCCGACAGCTGGATGTGGAGCTGCTCCTGCCGGACCCGCACCGGCCGGAGACGGAACGAATGAGTGGCCTGGCGCTGGCGTACTTGCTTGACTCCGAGAATCCACGGGCAGTCGCGCTGGCTGATCAGCTTCGGCGGAGCGTGGCCGAGGTGCGCGCGGCCGATCTGGACGGTCCGGACTGGCTGGCTCTGGTCGATGCTGTGGAGCACGACCATCGGCTGGTGGCCAACAAGACCATTCGATCCATTGTCCTCAGGGTATGGGAACCGGATGGCACTCTTTCCGAAGCCGAGCGGAAGCTTGTTGCCCTGCAGCGCTCTCGTGAGGCGAGGGCAGAGCGATTCCTGGCTCGGCTCGAGGCGGGGGCCTCGTTCGGCCAGGAATTGCTCTCCATCAATGCTGAGGCCTATCCTGAGCTGCGCTATCTTCGTCCTCGGCTGTATGCCGAGCTGGCACGTCGAAGGACTGGGAGTGAGTATCTGCAAGTTCTCGTAGAGAAGAACTGGGCGTTCGCGTGCCGCAATCCCTACGGCTCCGGCCTCGATCTGCCGGTGGCGTTCCTGGAGAGGCTCTTCGATCTGGACGTCGCCGTTCACGGCTATCCGTACCATGTTACCACCAGGGTTGAGAGTGGTGCGGACCTGAGTGAGCGGCTGATGAAGGTCCTGGGGGACGCCCTTGAGGACGAGCGGAAGGGCCGAAATCGCCCGAGCGTGCCGTCCGCCTTCGACGAGGACATCGACTGGTAGCTATCAGCTAATAGCTAATAGCTATTAGCTATTAGCTATTAGCTATTAGCGCTCGAAAAGGAGTTCTTCCATGGAGATTCGACCGATTGGGGTGGTTCACTCCTCGGTGGTTAACCCCGAGGATATGCCCTTCGAGGGTGTTCCCGCTCGCCTGGAACTGTTTCCAGAATACGAGAAGGGGCTCAAGTCGATCGAGGATGGCACTCATATAGTCGTGATCGGCTGGCTGGATCGCGCCAACCGCGAGATGCTTCAGGTGGCTAAGACTCGAACCGGAAGCTCGGAGCCGAGGGGAGTGTTCGGCCTCCGCTCCTCCCATCGCCCCAATCCCCTGGGGCTCCTAACTTGCCGGTTGGAACGTGTCGACGGGGCGAGTCTGTTCGTGGACAGGCTGGACTTTGTGGACGGCACCCCGCTGGTCGACATAAAGAGATACTCTCCCAGCTGGGACTGTGTCTTCTCGGCTCGCAGTTCCAGGGATCTCCGATATCCTGACAAAATGGGCCGCCAGCAGGTCATCGATAGCATGATGGTGGAGGCGACGAACTTCCATGGGGAGCAGTGCGTCGGAGTGGCCCTGGGGGTAAGGATCCTCTACCACGCCATGATGGAGTGGCAGATAGCTCAGAAGGATCCCTCCGTCGTGTTCCACATGGCCGCCGATGGTTGCGTCACGGACGCCCTGCAGGGGCTTTCGGGAGCGACGATCGGCAACGGCCGCATGAAGGTGCCGAGTGGCAGGGCTTTCCGCCTTGCATATTCGGGCAAGAAAGTGCTGGCATACTCCCTGAAGGAGTTGCCGCCGGACACCACGGTCGAGGACGTGCTGCGGGCGGAGACAGGCGATCTCTTCGCGATTCGCGGCGACGTCTACGACGGCGATAACGGCCCTCACGGGGGCAGACCGGCGAAGCCGGCCCCGGCCGTGGAGAAGCGGGGATTGTTGCTGGAGCGGGTCAGGTCGGCGGCGGTAGAGGGGCGCCTTCCGTGCGCCGCTGCACATTATCTGGCCGAGGAGCTCGGTGTCACCGTGCCGGATATCGGATGGGCCGCCGACGAGGAGAAGCTACGGATCACCAAGTGTCAGCTCGGCTGCTTCAAGTAGCCGTCAGCCGCTAGCAACCAGTCTTGGAAGTAGTCCTATAGACCCGCCACTCCGCCCGCTCCGCGTTGGCCCGGCTTGCCAGATGCGTGCTGCGACAGGCGAGGCCGCGTCACGCCGCGCGAGAGTCAGGGCTCGCGGAGCCTGCCTGATGAACGGCCGGTCGGTAGCTGCCGGCCACCGATCGGAAGGCTACTCCCAGCCGGTTCCATCCGTTAATGGAGACGACCGCTATCGTCAGATCGACCAACTCCTTCTCGGAGAACCGTTCGCGTACCAGGTCGTACACCTCGTCCGCAACGTCCTCGCTGGGCAGATGCGTCAGAACCTCGGTCCAGAGCAGCGCCGCTCGCTCCCGGTCGGTGAAGAATGACGTTTCTTGCCACGCGGGGAGGGCGTAGAGCCTCTGCTCGGTCTCTCCCCCTACTCTGGCGTCCTTGGTGTGCATGTCGATACAGTAGGCGCAACCGTTGATCTGGGATGCGCGAACCTTCACCAGCTCCAGCAGAGACGGCTCGAGCCCACTTTGATGCACGTAGCCGTCCAGATCCCGCATGAGCCGGACGGCGTCGGGGGCGACCCTTTTGTAGTCCAAGCGTGCTTGCATCTTTATGCTCCTCCTTTGACCCGATCCTCTATCCGCTCGAAGTACCGCACGAACCTTGCCGGGGATTTCGCTGTGAACGTCGGCCTGGCGCGAAGGCTTCTGCGCTAGCTGGAAAGCAGGGACTATTCCAAGGTGGGGAAAAGCGGTTCGGCTCCCGGACAAGATGGATGTAGTGAGCAAGCCATCCGACCGGGAGCCGATACTGTGGAGAGTATTAGTGGCTGAGCGTTATTCCCTCCAGGCTGGCGGCTGTTAGCGTTTGATTCCTGGAGATAGTACCGTTCATCACCAGTTCGAACACGACTACGTCCATGTACTGCTTCGGCGTAAGCGACCCCGGACTGGTTAGTGGCATCTTGGCCGAGGCGAACGTTAGTAGCTCCTGGGCATTCTTGAAGGGCGAGAAATTGGCAGCGGGTCCAGCGATTGCGGGGCCGATTCCCCCTTGCCCTTCGTTGCCGTGACACACGGCGCAGTAGGTCGAGTAGACGGTCTTTCCGGCGTCTGCCAGCTGGCCTGCTGTAGTGGGGGTGCCGGGCGCACTCGCAGCTGCCGTCGCGGCAGCCACGGCGGTTGGGGCCAGCGCCGTTGCGGCTGCCTGTATGGTGGGTGCCGTCTTCGTGCCCACGGCCTCTGCCGTAGGTACCTCGGAGGCCACTGCCGGCGCCACAGTGGCGGTGGCAGCCGTTGCTGGCAGCGGACTTGCGGCCTTGACGGCCGTCGGCGCGCCCGGTGCGGCCGTCGGCGCAGCTGCTCCCCCGCCGCACGCTACCGAGACGACCCCGAGTACCGCGAGTGCACCGAGGACAGCCATCATCGTGCCAACCCGATAGGCATGACGGTGCCGTTCACCGGCCTCAGTCATAGTCATGCTAGGCTCCTTTCCAAACTCCCGATGGACACATTGGCCACCGGAATGACGCAGCAGCGTAGTGTGCATCAACACGACGGGTCAAAACACGGCCGAGGTCAGGAGTGCCTGCGCAACAAGCACTAGGTACTTGAGGAGCAAATAAGGTACCAGTTCTTGTGTCTACTTCGTGGGACAGTGTACGTGGGATCGCGGAAATTCAGTTTGCTGCGCACCGTTGAGCAACTTTTCGAATTGTTCACGCGCGGTTGCCGCTATGCCCTCTGCTAGCACCGCGCTGACCGCGGCCGAGGTGCCGACGTAGCCGAAGAATCGGGGATGGGCGTAGTGGATACTGTAAGGAGCGATCTAGCTAGCCATCTCCCCTAGAACGCCTTCTGGATCGGTCTGCCCTTCCAGCATATGTGCAGATAACCGATTCCGGCTGGCTGCGGGGCGGCGGGAAGATTCTTTCGGCTGAACCGCGGGTTGCGGCGCGAGCGAGGCACGGTTCTCACGTCCACCACGGCCTCCACGCGATGAAGTTGCGGGAGGCGGAGGAAGTCATCCAGGTCCGTGGTGGAACGCCCAATAGTGAACACGACGGGACGGGCGTTAGACGCTTCTTCCTTCATGGAAGAAAACCGGCACTGGACAGGTGGTTCAGTTACCTCTGCCAGCGCCGCGCGACGACCAGGACTCGATGGCTTCGTCGTCGCGCGGCTCCCGTGTAGGGTCGCACAATCGCCGCCAGGGCACGCTTCGTCAGACGAGCCGACGGCGGGCGCAACCATACATCTGCCTCGGGCGGAGGCTGGGGGTGGCTACTTCTTGATCAACCCCTGTTGTTGGAGGAAGGTGCGTGCTACTTCCTCGATCGACTTGTGATCGACGCTGACCTGCTTGATCAATCCGACTATGACATCGGTGGTCAGGTGCGGCTCGAGCGCGTTGAGCGTAGTGGCGATATCAGGCGCCTCCTGCAGCACCTGGTCTCGGACCAACGGCGCGGGGTTATAGATCGGAAAGACGTTCTTGGTGTCCTTTAGCACTACCCAGTTGTTGACCACAATCGCGGGGTCGGTCGTGTAGACGACGTTGAGGTCGACATCGCCCTTCTTGACCGCGTCGAAGGAGAGTTGCTCACTGATCTGCACGACCTTGCCGAACTTGAACCCGTAGCCATTCTGAACCGGGTCGACGGCTGCCTGGATGCCGTCCTGCTGCGCCGCTATCGAGAGCTTGCTGGCGACCGGCTTGAGGTCGTCGAGCGTCTTGAGGTTGTACTTCTGAGCCACACTTTGCGAGGTGCCGATGGCGTAGCTGTCGTTCAACTGGTACGCCGGATCGAGCATGGTCAGCTTAAACTGATCCTGGTAGGCAGTCTTCACCTCCTGGTAAGCCTGCTGCGCATTCTGGGTCGGCTTGAGCTTCAGCATCGTAATGGCCGTACCCGTGAACTCGGGGTAGATGTCGATCGCGCCGCTCTTTATCGCCTGATCGAGGACGGGTGTCTGCCCCAACCCGAGCTTGGTAGTGACGTTGTAGCCCTTGTCCTGAAGAAGCAGCGCGTACATCTCAGCGTTGAGCTGTCCGTCGACGTCGAGCTTACTGCCGATGGTCAACTTGATGTTCTTGGCGCTAGAGCTGGAACTAGTCGCCGCCGGGCTCGCGGCCGTCGGCGCGCTCGTGGCTTGGGCGGCAGGGGCTGCAGTTGCCGCACTCGTTGGCTGAGCGGCAGGCGCTTTCGTCGGCGCACTCGTTGCCTGGACGGCAGGGGCTGTCGTCGCTGCCCCGCTGGTGCTGGTGCCGCTGCTGGCGCAGGCGGTGAGCCCGAGCAGCGCGACGACAGCGATGATCATGGCTGTCCACATTTGTCGCCTTGTTCGATAACTCATGGGTGTCTCCTCCTCATCTGCACTCTTTATTTGCACGCTATCCGTGCTCAAGTTGCGACCGACCGAGTTCCGGGCTCGGTGGTGCGGATGCGCAGTCCGGCTGGCGTGACCGCCCGCTCGACGCTGGCCAGGGCGATCTCCACGGCCAGCGCCAACAGCGCAACACTACCAGCGCCGATCAGCAGCGGCACCTGCTCCAATAGATTCACGCCGGCCAGGATGTAGTCGCCGTAGCCGCCAGCGCCAATCAAGGCCGCCAGTGGGGCCGTGGCGACAATCTGCACCGCAGAGGTACGTATACCCGCCGCCACGACCGGCAGTACCAGCGGTATCTCGACCCGCGTTAGTATCTGACGAGGTGTCATTCCCATCCCGCGAGCGCTATCGGTCACGGCAGGATCGATACCGCGAAGACCAGCCACCGTGTTCAGCAGCACCGGTGGTATCCCTAAAGCCGTCAGCGCGACAACCGCGGGAGTGAAACCGATGCCAAGGTATGGCAGGACCGCCGCCAGGAAGGCCAGCGTCGGAATGGCACGGGCAAGCCCACTGACGTT
>JAJYKO010000290.1 GCA_021788565.1 Chloroflexota bacterium | reverse complement strand
CTGGACGACTTCCGCGCCCCCAAGCAGGAAGGTCAGCCGGCCGCTTCGCCCGACGGTGAGGTCGCGATGCGAGAGGAGCGGCTCGCTCGCTACAAGGTGAACGTTCTAGTTGATAACGGCACGACCCGCGGGGCGCCCGTAATCGAGGAGTACAATCCCGTCTACTACAACCTGATGGGGCGCCTGGAGTACCAATCTCGCCTCGGGGTGATGACCACCAACTTTACTCAGATTAAGGCCGGCGCCCTCCATAGAGCGAATGGGGGCTATCTTCTGCTGGATGCCCAGGACCTTCTCGTAAGTCCCCTGGTCTGGGAGTCGCTGAAGACCGCTCTCCAGACCAGGGAGGCCAGGATAGAGAATATGGGCGAGCAACTCAGCCCTGTCCCGGCGTCTACCCTCCGACCGGAGCCGATCCCCCTGCGCCTCAAGGTGGTACTGATCGGCAGCCCCGCGGTGTACTACCTGCTATACGCGCAGGACGAGGACTTCCGCAAGCTGTTCAAGGTGAAGGCCGACTTCGCGCCAGATATGGACCGTTCGAAAGAGAACGTCCTGGGGTACGCCAGCTTCATCAGCAAGCAGGTGCGCGAGCGGCGTCTGCGACACTTCCACAAGGAGGCAGTAGCTCGAGTCGTGGAGCAGGGCTCCAGGCTGGTGGAGGACCAATCCCGGCTGACCACCCGCTTCTCCGAGATCGTGGACCTTCTCGTGGAAGCCAGCTTCTGGGCGGGCAAGAACGCGCACGACCTCGTCATGGCGGAGGATGTGGACAGGGCCATCAGCCACAAGGAGTACCGCTCCAGCCTGGTGGAGGAGCGGATGCGGCAGATGATCGAGGACAACACCATAATGATCGATGTCGCGGGCGCGGTAGAGGGTCAGGTTAACGGCCTCTCCGTTGCCATGTACGGCGACTACTCCTTCGGCACCCCCTCGCGCATCACGGCCCGCACGTCCATCGGCACCACCGGAGTTGTCAACGTCGAGCGAGAGATCAAACTCTCGGGGCCCATCCATTCCAAAGGGGTGCTTATCCTTTCCGGATACCTTTCGGGCAGGTACGCCCAGGACTATCCGCTGGCGCTTTCCGCCACCCTGACTTTCGAGCAGCTCTACAGTGAAGTGGACGGGGACAGCGCCTCCTCCGCGGAGCTGTACGCGCTCCTCTCGTCCCTGTCGAGTCTCCCCGTGCGTCAGGGGATAGCTGTGACCGGCTCGGTGAACCAGTACGGCAGGGTGCAGGCGGTGGGCGGCGTCACCCAGAAGGTGGAAGGCTTCTTCGAAGTGTGCAAGGCCAAGGGGCTTACCGGAGAGCAGGGGGTGATCCTGCCGGAGGCGAACGTCAAGACGCTGATGTTGAAGGAGGAGGCCGTCCAGGCAGTTCGGGAGGGCCGGTTCCACATCTGGTCGGTTCGCTCCATTGATGAGGGGATCGAGCTGCTCACGGGCGTACCTGCCGGGGAGCGGGCGGAGGACGGGAGCTATCCCCTGGGGACCGTCCACCAGTTGGTGGACAGCCGTCTGCGCCAGTACGCTCGGCGGCTGAACGAGTACACCCGGGCGGGGTACGCACCCTCACAAGAGTAATGAAGCCGAGGAGACGCTCCTCTGGGCGCCTTCCCAGCACGAGCGTCTCCTCGAGCGTTCTCACTACAATCTCGATGACGTCATTTAACTGTTTTCATGCCCAATACCCAACCGGAGATGAGTCCGACCGTGCAGCTCATCGGTTACGGCGAAGACTCGCTCACCCTCTGGGCACTTCGGGAGAGACTACCCGACATCCTGCCGAAACTGGGCGACCCCTCGGATCCCGAATCCTGCAAGGCGTTCTTCCGCCCCAGTTTCGGGCGCGGAGGCGGTTCCAAATCCCCCGAATTCGGAGAGTTCGACTTCATCCTGCTGACGCGCAAGACCCTTTACCTTGGCGAGTCCAAGTGGAGATCTAACGGGCTGACCATCGTGATCGATCCGGTCCAGAGCACTCGCCATCAGCTGTTCGAAGCGTACGTCGATGAATGGTTCACGCAGGATGTAGACTGGCCCGAGTTCATGGCATCTCAATCTACAGCCCAACGCCTCGCTGTCCTCGGCAAGTCCGTCCCGCCGGCAGACTCCCTTCTTGTCCACAACCTCGAGTTCGTCCTGCGCACAATCCGCGGACACTTCAACGGCGACCGGCCGCGGCTGATGCATCTGCTACTGTTCTTCTACTGCTGCCCCTACGGCCCAGTTCCGACCTCAGTTACCGACGCCCGCTTCAACCTGGTTGTGCTCAAGGGGCCACAGTTCCTTGGCGGCGAGTTTCTGCAGCTTCCCAGGTTGCGCGGCCGCACCTGATTTCGCGAACGGCTTGAGCGCTCCAAGACCCCGAAAGTAATTAGCATAAAGGTTCTGCACACTATGGATTTTCGTCTCCCCGCGTGAGCTCAAGCGAAGGCGGACCGCCAACGAGGCCCGCCTTGAACGAGCCAACCGAGCACTCGCCAGGTGGCAAGAATGGCAGGCCGCTGGAGCAATACCCGCCGACGGACGCCCTGATATAATCCCGCCCTAGGAGCCCCCGCCCTCGAGTCCCTGCGCGAGACGCTACTCGGTGTCCTCAGGAAAATGGACACAATGTGGGAACGGCGAACCTAATTGCAATCCGGACATAAATCGTCACGCCGGCTCTCAGGATGGCCTGAGCCTTCCTCGCAGATCGTGACCGTTCTCGAAGCGACAGAGCAGCGCCGGCTGACACACCAGTTCTAGGAGGGTTTGCCATGCAAGAAGCTGCGGAAAGTCCCCTGGGAGTTTTGCATGAAGCCATTGATCTCCACCTTCACTCCGCGCCGAGCCTCTTCCCGCGCGCTCAGAACGATATCGAGGTGGCGCGCAGCGCGGAGGAATGGGGCATCACCCGCTTTGTGCTCAAGGCGCACGAAGGCTCCACTGCCGAGCGCGCACAGTTGGTGAACCATGTGGTGCCGCGAAACCGGGCCGTCGGAAGCATCGTCCTGAACCAGTTCGTCGGGGGCCTGAACCCCCACGCTGCGGAGCTAGCCCTTCAGCAGGGCGCCCGGGTCGTCTGGCTGCCTACCATACACGCCGCCAACCACATTCGGCACCACGGCGGGGCCTCATTCTCCGTTCCGGTAATGGGATCGGGCCTATCCTCCCGCCCAGTAGAGGGGATCTCGATCCTGGACGAGGACGGCCGGCTACGCGACGCGGTCTACGAGATCCTGGATCTAGTGCGCGACTTCGACGCCGTTTTGGCCACCGGCCACGTCAGCCCAAGCGAGACCCTCAATCTCGTTCCCGCTGCCGTCGCGAGGGGCGTCAAGCGGATCATAGTGAACCATCCAGACTTTGCGGCCACCGCGATGGACCTGGAAACCCAGCTGAGGCTGGCAGACGCTGGCGCATTCATCGAGTTCGCCGTTCTCTACCTCCGCCCGGAGTGGGCCGGGGTGACCCACCAGGCGGTCGTCGATCGCGTTCATCGCCTGGGCGCCGATCGCTTCCTGCTCTCCTCCGATTTCGGGCAGAGGAGCTACGGTCCCCCCTGGGCAGCCTTCGCGAGCGAGGTGCAGCGGTTGCTGGAGGCCGGGCTAAGCGAGGCCGAGTTGGACACCGTCCTGCGTCACAACCCGGCCCATCTGTTGGACTAGCCCAATACCTCTGGAGGTCGAGGGGGATATGAGGCAGCCCGTACCAAAAGGCTGCCTCATCCCCCTCGACTTCAGTCCACCGCCTTCAGCACCTTGCCCTTGGTCTCTGGCAGCATCGACAGCGTCACGGCCGCCAGCGCATAGCCCACGGCGCCAAACGCGATGGCACCCGAAAAGCCGACCACGCCGGACAGGAAGCCCACCCCTGTGGGGAAGAGGGCTCCGATCGCACGACCGAAGTTGTAGCAGAAGCCCTGCCCGGCACCCCGGGCCCGGCTAGGGTAAAGCTCGGCCAGATACGAGCCGAAGCCGCTGAAAATGCCCGAGGCGAAGAAGCCGAGCGGGAAGCCCAAGACGAGCAGCAGGCCGTTCGCCCCCTCTGGGATCTGCGTGTAGACGACTAGCACCACACCACTAACGATGGAGTTCAGCAGGAAGGTCCCGCGACGGCCCAACCAATCCGTCAGGTACCCGGTGACCACGTAGCCCAGGAAGGCGCCCGTGATCACCACCAGCAAATACTCACCTGTGCCGACCACTGCCAGCTTGCGAGCTGTCTTAAGGTAGGTAGGCAGCCATGTGAAAATTGCATAGTACCCACCCTGGGCACCAGTAGCGAGCAGCGAGGCGAGGATGGTTGTGCGCAGCAGGTCGGGCCGGAAGATCTGGATCAGGGACGCATCCCTGGCGCCGGTTTCCAGCACGTGCTCCGTGGCTGCATTCTTCTCCCGGCGTGTTTCGGTGAATACCGTGGGCTCGGGGACTTTGGCCCGAATATACAAAATCAGCAGCCCTGGCAAGATCCCAAGCCAGAAGAGGACGCGCCAGCCGAGCTGCGGCGGCACCAGGGTGAACACAAGCATATATGCGATGGCCGAGAGCCCCCACCCCACTGCCCAAGCGCTCTGCATGAACCCCATCACGCGCCCCCTATGTGCCGGGTTGGAGATCTCGGCCAGAAGCACCGCACCGGCGGCCCATTCTCCGCCGAAGCCGAGACCCTGCAGAGCTCGAAAGATCAGCAATTGCTCGTAACTCTGGGACATGCCTGAGAGAAACGTGAAGATGCAGTACACCGCCACCGTGACCATCAGGGTCCGGACCCTGCCGATGGAGTCGGCCAGGGTACCTGCCAGCATCCCGCCGAAAGCCGAGACCAACAGGGTGACCGTCGCGATCATGCCCGACTGCCCCTGGGAAAGGCCGAAGGCTGCCGCGATGGCCGTGAGACTGAACGAAAAGACCATGAAATCAAAGGAGTCGAGCGTCCATCCCAAGAAAGCCGCCCAGAAGGCGTGAACGCCGCGCCCGGCAAGGGTTCGGTACCAATCGAAATTGAGAATCCCAGGCTCCGCGGCCGTCTCATCATACGACGTCACAGCGAATCTCCCTTCGCGTTCACCATACTCTCGCCACGAGGATCGTACACCGTCGCGCACGGCGTCTACTGGAGGAGGGCGACCCGAGAGGTCAGGGTAACGGGCATTTGCAAGCCGCGGCAGTTGCAGACGCGGAGCGCATGCCGGGAACCCAACTATGGAGCATCGAAGGCAGGGCACAACCACAAACGCGCCGCCGGTGGACCGATCACCGCCGGTAACCCGCAGCCGCGTCCCTCGCCCAGGGAGGAAGGAGAACGAACCCACTCTCCTCTCCTACAGGAACCAAGCCGAGAGCCGGAGTCGCCGCCCTTGCGTGCATGTATAAGCAGAATAGACATCGACTTCGCACCTGTCAACGCTGCGTGTCACCACGGCTTGCACACCGCATTATGATTAATGACCGAATCTCAACTACCAGAACCAAATCCGCGGGTCTCATCAGCGACCGAACCAGAGAGGAGTATGCAATGTCATTGACCTCTCACCTCAAGACACATGACAGCCCTGTACGTCGGTTCCTCGAGCAGCAGTTTCCAAACAATCGGGCTCTCCTCGCCCGCAGCCGCTCCACGCTCGCCAGGCTTTCTGCCAAAGAGGAGACCGTGACCGGACTGCTCGCGATCCCGCCGACCCACGCGATTGACGACCTGTGCGCGATGTCGTGGGCCTTTCATCGCCACTACAAGGACCTCCTGGGCTGGCCGGTCATCCTTAACCTGACCTTCGAGGGAAGCAGGGACATCGGCGGGGCCGACGCCGATATGATCCTGGATGGATGTTTGCTCGAAATTAAAGCGACCACGAATCCGCGGCTCGACACGCTCTGGCTCTACCAATTCTTAGGCTACGTCTTGCTCGACTACGCCAACTTGTACGGGATCAGTGAACTCGCCATTTATATGGCTCGTCAGCAGCTGACGCTTCGCTGGCCGCTCGACCAATTCCTGGCCACCTTCGGCACCGCCGCCACGCTGCCACCCAGCGAGTTGCGAACTCAATTCCGAACCGTGATCCGCGAGGCTGAAGCGTCGGCGCTCTAACCCTGCACTGAATAGATCGCCACCGGGAACCCCTCTCAACTTGGGCAACCCAGCCACATCATGGACCAGAGGGTGGGGACTGGACTTCCGCGACCTAGCCGATCATCTGGCCACCGACGCCCCGTCTATCCACGTCCCACTAAGCAACGGGGAGCCTCGCTGCCAGGCCCGCTGGCAGGGCGTGGCCAGTACCTCAGGGCAGATAGCTGCGGACCGGGCTCGCGATCCCCACGGAAGCCCGATCCCCTGCCGCAGACAAGGCCCCGAAGTGACCCCCCAGGTTTACCTTGGGCCTCACCACAGCCGGTCCCCCCTAAACACCCACTACCCCGTCCCACCCAGTTGGCCAACCACCCCCCGCGCTCGACCCCTGGCCCGCTCTCCCATCACCACATCCTGGTGCGCCACTACGTACCGCACGCAGTCCATCCCGTGATCGTCCACCTTCACCGGTTCCTCTCCCCTCTTCCGGCCGTTGCTCACGTCCCACACGTACCCCTCGAACTCTTCCTCGGTGCAGGTCGGCACCTTCGCCTCAACCAGCCCCGCGTCTCGGTCCGTCAAGGCACCCCTCACCAGGAACAGCCGCGGCCGGCCGTCCAGCGCCGCCCCCAACCTCGATGCCACCGCCTGGATCCCGGGCGACACCGCCTTGTTGGCCCCTACAGTGCTCAGGTTCAGGTGCCGCTCCAGCGCCGCCCCCCTAGGAGAGTGCTGAAAAAGTCCCCTGCGGTGCCCTCACCTGTGAGTCTGGGCAGGTTGTAGAATGGGCGCAGCCTGTTAGTTGAGGGTAGTTGTCATGCTTGGACGCCGTAGTTCCCAG
>JAJYKO010000289.1 GCA_021788565.1 Chloroflexota bacterium | reverse complement strand
AGTCTCTTCTTTATCGTTCAGCAGCGCGGAGGTCAATCCCTTGTCGTTGGCCAGATCCAGGATTTCGTGAACCGAGGGCCGTCGGAGGTCACAGTCCACGACGATTGTGCTGGTGCCGGCCTGAGCGAGAGTGATGGCCAGGTTGCAGAGGGTCGTGGACTTCCCCTCGTCGGCTCCGGCGCTCGTCACGACCAGGGTCCGCACGGGATGGTCAAGGCTGCTGAACTTTATGTTGTTCCGCAAGGTCCTGTAGGCTTCGGCCGACGGGGACCTCGGTTCGGTCAGTGTGACTAGTGGGGCCAACGTTGCCTCCTGTGTCAGTTCTGAGTGCTGAGTTCTGAGCGCCAGGGTTCGGGCGATCTTCACACGCCCAGAACTCAGAACCCAGAACTCAGAACTCGTTACTTGCTCGGCACGGTCGGGATCAGCCCGAGGATGGGTACGTCGAGATACCGAGCCACATCCTCGGGGGTTCTGATACTGTCGTCGAGATACTCAAGCGCCACCACGATAGCCAGTCCGAGAATCAGCCCCAGGATCGCGCCAGCCGCGGTGTTCATCTTGGTGTTGGGCCGAATCAGGATGCCCATGCTGGGATCCTCGAGCATGGTCACCAGAACTCGGTTCTCTGGAGCCACCTGGGCATACTCCGCGGCCTTCTGTTCCTGGAAGACCTCTCCGTAGCCCAGCGCTATCTTGCGGGCGCGGTCAGGGTTCGCGTCCTCGACGTCGAGCTGAACGCTTATGGAATCGTTGTACGTCTTCGTCTTGATCATGCTGAGGATCTGTTGCGGCGACAGATCCAGCTGCATTCGGTCATTCACCTTCGAGGCCAGGGATAGGGTGTGAAGCTCCTCGTCCTGCTGCTGGAGGAGGACCTGCACCGTCATGGTGGTGCCCCAGTCCAGGCGCGAGGTGTTCATGAAGATCACAGTAGATCGATAGACAGGCGTCTGGAGCTTGGAAAAGACGAAACTGCATACGGTGGCGGAAACGATCACAAGAACGACGATCCACCACCGCCTGGATATTGCCGAAAGGTAGTCCTTTAGCTGCACTGCTTTCTCCGTATTGTCAACGCCGCGCACTATAGTCAGGGGTGTCACGACTGTCAAATGAAAACCGCGTTAGCATCGGCGCAGGCGCCGATGCTAACGCGGTATCTCTGCCAGGACCGGCATGCCGAGCTGCTGCTCGGCCTCGGCGGCTGTGCGCATCGTGGGATCCAAATAGTGAAGCAGGAAAGCGAGAGCCATGGCCCCCAGCAATCCAACGACCGTCCTCAGGCCTATCTCAAGAGCCCGCCGGGTGGAGTTCATCACCGGCTGAGGCACCGGATCGTCGATCACCTGGACCGTCGCACCCTGGGTCTGCAGCTCCGCGAAGTAGCTTGGAGCCTTGGTCTGCAAGGTGGCCTTGAGCGCCTGGCCGATATCCTGAGTCAGGGCTAGGCTGTCCGTCGTGACGTCCACCGTCAGGACGCGATGCGATCTAGTGACCGTCAGATCACGCTTGATCGCTCCCGCGGGCACTCGCTGCCCCAATGTGGCCGAGACGTCATTGGCAAAGGACCCGCTCCTGACGACTTCCCCGAAGTCATCCACCATGTACTCGGAGGTCAGCCACGTGTAGTATCCATCGTACATGTAGTAGTCGCCCTGCCGAGGCTCCGGCTTGATTCCAACGACGAGCCGGATCTCACTCATATATGAGGTCGGACCGAGCATGACCATGGCAGCACTCGCGACGAAGACCAGAGCCGTCACCACAGCGATTATCTGCCAGCGCCTGGCCAGGATGGCCCAATATTCGCGCAGCTCCAAGGTTAGCTCCTTCCCTTTATGCCGAAGTAGTTGTAGCCGTACTGAATGACGTCCCCGGGTTTCACGCTGAATTGCCACAGGTGAGCGCTACCAAAGGGCACCAGCGTCGCCTCAACTCCTGGACCCACCACGGGCGATGCACCCTTGGGACCGTCGTCCATGATCAAAACCCTGGTCACCCCGTCCGGGATCGTGTACTCGTACCTGGCGTTGGTGTAGTCACTCACGAATTCGTTGAACAGCAGCCGGATGTTGTAGCCCGGCAGGTAGTACTGCAACTGGCGGAACCGAGCGTTGGCGAGAACCACCACGGAGTTAGGCTGCAAACTACGCGCGTACTCTACCTGCCCGCTGAGTATCGAGTCAATGGCACGGATCTCTTCCAGGCGAGCAGGCCCGTTGGTCCTCAGGAACGCGTTGGCATTCCAGGCCACCAGCAATAGTACTATGCCCGTTGCCACTGCTACTCCCCCCGGACGGGCCAGCGATGCTAGGCCTTGCAAGCGACGGCTCTGGCTGGAGACAAAGAGCAGGGTCGATCGCACGTCGTGCAGGATGTCCCGTATGATTACGGCGGTCACGATGCACAATACTGGCACGATGGAGAGGACATAGCCCGGTTCGCCGATGTGGATCAAGATATAGACGAGCGATGGAGGCAAGATCCACAGAAGCAGGAAACGAAGCCTCTGGTCGGTCGCTATCCCCTTGAAGGTGAGAAAACGGCCGATGCCATACAGCGTGACCAGAGCGGTGGCGCCGAACATCAGGTTGAGGGAGTCCACCAGCACCAGGCTGTTGTGGCGAACGCCGCCGACGCCCTGGAACATGACGGACGATGATGGGAGAAAGAGGTAGCCCTCGGCGACGCTAGCCTGCTCGAAAGCCGCCCATCCACCCGAAAGTTGAACGGCTGGATACAGCCAGGCGGCCACGGTCAGGCAGAGCACCAGGGAACTGAAGATCAGTCTGAGCAGCCCTGTTCTCCAGACACTCACGAGCCACAGAAGGCCCATGAACACCAGAACGTCCTGCCGAAACCCACCGGCGATTCCGAGCACCAGCCCGCTGAGCACGGCGACCGACCGGTTACCCTGCCACATCAGGTAGCACAGCCACGCCATCAGGATCTCGAACAGGGCAAGGGAGGTGTAAGGGTAGGCAACCTCCCCGTATCCCCAGAAACCGACGCTCACGGCCAGAAGAGTCGCGGCGACGAATCCGGTCCACTGGTCGTACATCCTGCTGACCAACAGGAAGAGGACCCCCACGGCGAGCCCGCTGGCAGCGATACTTATGTAGACGAAGCTGGCATTAGCGTCCAGCACCCAGAGGCTCACCAACTTGGCGACTGCCACGTAGAGGGGATAGCCCGGAGGCTGCGGCTGCTGGAAGGCCACATTGTACTGATTGAGCGCCATCGCGAAGTTCGCCGAATCCCAGGCAAAAAGCAAATGGGACATGAAGGGGATACGCAATGCGATGGTAGCGCCGGCCAATACCACGGCGACTAGTGGATTCACCCACGGTCGGGATCGAGCGGTCTTTCTCACAGCGTCACCATCTCCACAGGAACTCCTGACAAGAGGGAATGGCCGGCAACGTGGCGTTCGACGAACTGCGACAGCAGATACTGGAAAGAGGAAGTGTCGAACCGCTCCGCGTTGCGGCGGATGGCGGAAGGGTCGAAATCCTTGTCGTCGAAGGAGGCAACCACCTCGGCCAACCCTTCCGCCGTCTGGGGCCGAAAGAGCCTGCCGGTGACACCGTCGATTACGGTGTCCAGGGCGCCCCCACCTGCGTAGGCTATAACCGGACGGCCCGCGGCCTGTGCCTCCACCGGTGTGATACCAAAATCTTCCTCCCCAGGAAAGACGAATGCACGACAGCGAGAGTAGTAGCGCTTCACCTCCGCATCCGGGATCATTCCCAGGAAGCGTATGTTTGGTCGAGCCTTCGCCTGAAGAGCCTTCCTGTCCCGACCGTCTCCCACGATCACCAGCGGCAGTCCCAGCTTGTTGAAAGCCTCCACAACGATATCGATCCGTTTGTACGGAATCAGTCTGGACACCACGAGGAAATAGTCGTCGTGGGAATCGGCTGGCTGAAACGAAGTGGTGTTCACGGGGGGATAGATCACGGTCGACTCACGGCGGTAGTACTTGGCGACCCTGGCGGCCACGGTACGCGAGATGGTGGCAAATTGATCGACCCCGTCCGCCGTCACCCGATCCCACAGCCGCAACCAGTTCATCACGACCGGCAGCGCCAGGCGGATTGGCCGGCCAAACCGCTCCCGTTGCACGTACTCCCGGTAGTTCCAGACCCAGCGCATCGGAGTCAGGCAATAGCACAGGTGCAGCGTGGCGGGGGAAGTAATCACCCCTTTACTCCACGCGCTACTGTTGCTGAGCACCACGTCATATCCTGTAAGATCGAAGCTCTCGAAGGCGAGCGGGTAGAATGGCAGGTATGCCTGATGATGCCTCATTACCCCCGGAAGACGTTGCATAAAGGAGGTACGGATGTCCCACTTCCGGTACTCGGGAGGCATGGTCGGCGGGTCATAAATCGACGTGAAGATCGGCGCGTCCGGGAAAAGCTCATGGAGTTTCTCCAAGACGCGCTCTGCCCCGCCGTACTGATTGAGATAGTCGTGGATTATCGCAAGTCTCAGAATGCTCCTCCGCCAGTGAGGACAGCTGGGATAGTGCGCAAAAGAATGGTGAGGTCCAGGCCGAGGGACCAGTTTTCAATGTAGTATATGTCAAGCATCACCATCTCGTCGAACGGTATCTCGCTCCGGCCGCTCACCTGCCAGAGCCCGGTGATGCCTGGCGGCGCATCCAGCCGCTTTAGGTGCCAGTCCTCGTACTTATCCACCTCCCTGGGAAGGGGAGGTCTGGGCCCCACCAGACTCATCTCGCCCTTGACCACGTTGACGAGTTGAGGCAGCTCGTCCAGGCTGGCGCGACGGATCCACTTGCCGACTCGAGTCATGCGAGGGTCATCGCGGATCTTGAAGATAGGCCCAGTCACCTCGTTATGTTCCCACAGCAGCGGCAGATCCTTTTCTGCGTCCTGCTTCATGGACCGGTACTTATACAGGGTGAATGGATGGCCATCCTTGCCGGTGCGAGTCTGGCGAAAGAGCACAGGGCCTTCAGAGTCCAGCTTAATGGCCATGGCGATCAGACCGAGGACGGGAGATAGCATGGTCAGGGTCAGGACTGCCAGGCTCACGTCCATCAGCCGCTTCAACAGCAGGTTCCAGCCCCGGATCCGCGACTCGCTGACCGCGATAAGGGGTATGCCGTTGATCGTGTCGGCATCCACTCGGTGCAGCCTCATCTGATAGAGGTCCGGAACCACCCTGAACTTCACTCCCCGGCGCTGGCAGTGGTCCATTATCCCGAGCACCTGATCGTGGGAAGCGGCCGGAAGCGCTATGACGATAGTATCGACAAGCTGCTCTTCCACTATCAATGGCACGTCAGTCACGGAACCGAGGTAGCGGAAGCGACCAAAGTCATCGCACGGATCGAGATCGACAAACCCGATAACCTGAGCCACCAGGCTGCGCTCGGTGGCGATGCTGTGCATGATGCGACGGCCGAGGACGTTGCCGCCGCCCACCACCAGAATTCGCTCGATGCCAACTCCGCGCTTCCGCAGAGCGATCGTCTCCAACCTATGAAGAAGGCGAACTCCGCTGACCAGAACCACGGCCAGCAGCCAGAGATAGATAAAGAGGAGGCGAGAAGAAGCCGGATATCGGAACATGGAAACAGCTGCGAAGAGCACCATCACACCGATGCTAGTAGAGCTCAGTATAGACGAGGCCTCGGTGAGCCAGGACGACCCCTTGGGGAGGCGATAGGTGCCCTTGAGCGCGTAGGTGACCATCATGATGGCCGTCATGGCAACCTCAACCGGCACGTAGTCCTGATACGGGACGTAGAACTCGCCGGGCACCTCCCCGCCGACCTGCACGATGTAGCGGAGAAAGTAGGCCGCGAGGAAGGCCAGGTTCAACGCGAGCAGGTCGCCCGCCGGCCTGGTGACTTCGAGGAAGGAGATGAGAAGCCGCTCGCTCCTGTGCCGTTGCTTGCCGGGCACGAACGAGGCTCTCTCTAACTTGCTCTTCTCGGCCAGTTTCACTACTCAGTCACGCATTCAGAACGCGGCGATAAGTCTTCAGAGTCAGTGTGGCGGCGTCGTTCCACGAGAACCGTGCCGCACGGAGGGGGCCTTCGGCTTTCAGTCGTTCGCGCAAGGAAGGTTCGTTAAGAATCCTGGCAATGGCAGAGGCTATAGCATCCACGTTCAGGGGATCCACTGTCATCGCAGATGTGCCCACGACTTCAGGTAGCGATGAGCTCGACGACGTCACAACCGGGGTGCCGCATGCCATCGCCTCCAGCGGTGGGAGCCCGAAACCCTCGTACAAAGAAGGGTAGATGAAGATATCGGCGCAATTATACCACAGCGGAAGCTCATCGTAGGGGATGTAGCTGGTGAAGAGAACGTCTTCTTCCAGACTAAGCTCGCGAACCCGGGCGAAGATGCGATCGTACAGCCAGCCTCTGGCCCCACCGAGCACCAGCTTGTGGGGGATCTCCCCGGCGCGCTTGAGCTGTGCGTACGCCTCGATCAGCCGCTCCACGTTCTTCCTGGGCTCCAGGGTACCCAGGTAGAGGACGAATCGCTCCGGCACTCCCCGCTCCTCACGAAAGCGGGCAAGGGCCGCGGCATCCTCGATAGGCCTGAACGGGGCGTCCACTCCACAGTAAATGACCTCGACCTTCTCGGGTGGCACTCGAAGGAAGCGAATGACGTCCTGGCGAGTGCTCTCGGAAATGGCGATGATGTGGTCGGAGCGGCGAGCCGAAAGGGTGGACATGGTGGAGAGGTAAAGCCGGTTCCACCTGTTGAAGCTCTCGGGCATCCGCATGAAGGTGAGGTCCAACATCGTGACCACCGACCTGGCGGGACAGAGAAGCGGCTGCACGTAGCTCATGGAGTGAAGAAGGTCCAGCCGCTCCCGGACCATGGTCGGTGGCTGCAGCAGCTGCTCCCAGGC
>JAJYKO010000288.1 GCA_021788565.1 Chloroflexota bacterium | reverse complement strand
GCCGTCCAGAATTCCCACCACCAGTTCGCCTTTGTGGCCTGGAACGTTGGCGCCAGGGAAGCCTGGTATTTCCCCATAGGGCATTCGAACCACGGGCTCGATCTGGTCCGCCACGGCGCCGAGCCCTGACCCCAGGATGAGTCCCACCTCGGGACGGATCCCCGACCTGGTGAGCACAACAGACGCGGCTTCAGCCAGCTTGGTCAACAGCACCTCCCCAGGGATCGGCTTTCAGGGAACAGGGATCAGAAAGTAAGGCGCCAATCCTATCCCTTGATCCCGGTACTCTGTTCCCCACTCCCTGTCACCAGTGGTATCACTTCATCCAGCGAGCGAAGCACCGGGCAGTCGATGGGCGGCTGTGCCATGCCCGCTCGATCGATCAGCGCCGTCCGCAGGCCGGCCGAGCGACCCCCCCGGACGTCCACCTCGTACAGGTCTCCCACGAACAGCACGCGGTTGGCCTGAACCCCAAGCGCCTCCAGGGCTGCCTCGAAGATCCGCGGGTCTGGCTTCTCCACTCCCACTCCCTGAGAAGTGACCACCACATCGAAGAATGATAGCAGGCCCGCTTGGTAGAGGAGGTCTCTCACTGTCACCGGTCCATTGGAGACGACACCCAGCTTCAGCCCCATGGAACGAAGCTGCTCGCACACTGCCGCTGCCTCCGGATAGGCCCGCCACACGCCTGGCAAGCCGAAGCCGTGGGAGAGAAAGGCGGACTTCTCCCCGTTCGGGTCGTCAATGCCCATGTGGCGGAGAGCAGCGCTGTGGTACTGATGCCAGAATGCGCCCTGATCTCCGGTATAGCCCAGTGCGTGCTCAGCGTAGAACCGCTCGGACTCCAGGTAGCCGCCACGAGCCCTGTCCATGGATACCGAGATACCGATCTGGAGGCAGAGATCCTGGAGGATTTCCTCCGCGGATCGAGGCATGTAGATGAGGGTGTTGCCCGCGTCGAAAAGCACGCCGCTCAACCCGACCACGGTATTTTCTTCAGAAGAAAGGTCGGGCCCGGCCATCTCTACTTGGCCCGTGGATGGGCCGTCTCGTAGATCTGCTTCAGACCATCTTCGCTGGGGTAGGTGTAGATCTGAGTAGTTGAGATGTGGGCGTGGCCGAGCAATTGCTGAACTGCTCGCAAATCCACACCATTCCTCAGCATATGCATGGCAAAGGAATGCCGAAGGGTGTGAGGCGTAATCGCCGACTCGATACCGGCCTCTTTCGCCCACTGCTTCAGAATAAGCCAGAAGCCCTGACGGGTCAGCCGATCGCCCCTGTGGTTCAGGAAGAGTGCCCCTTCGTCGGACTCGCGAACCAGAGCAGGCCTGCCTGTCTCCAGGTAGCTGGACAACGCCCGTATAGCGGTAGCGTGAACGGGCAAGGCGCGCTGTCTCTGCCCCTTTCCGCCGGACCGCCCGCTGCAGTTGACGACGGCGCGTTCCAGATCCAGGTCCTGCATATTGAGCGAGACCAACTCCGTCACCCTCATACCAGTGGCATACAGCAACTCGAACATCGCCTTGTCCCGCAGCGCCTCCGGCGACGCGACCGATGTAGGTGCCTCCAGCAACTCGTCTATCTCCTCGACCGAAGCCGCACGAGGCAACGACTTACTGATCCTCGGCGAATCGATACTGGCAGTAGGGTCCTCGGATATGAATCCCTTGGAAGAAAGAAAGTGGAAGAAGGACTTGATCGCGGCGGTCTTCCTGGCGATAGTCGACGGGGTATATCCCTTCTCCCTCAGATGAAGGAAGAACGCCATTACGCCGTCCCTGCTCGGGATGGCCGACTTGCCGTTGGAAGCCATTTCCTCGGTTCCAACCTGCCCATCGCGCGATACCAGGTACTCGGCGAACTGATTCAGGTCGTTGTGGTAGGCCGCGAGCGTGTTTGCCGCGAGCCCTCTCTCGGATGCCAGAAAGCTGAGAAAAGCATCCACCTGATGCTTCATGGGGAAGACCTCCGCCAGAAGGACTGTTGTGCCGGTGCCGAGTTTACCATAAGCTCGAACGCAAAGTCACGCCGGGGCCACCCGGGGGAGCTCATTATAGAGAACAGCGGTCGCCATTGCCAGAAGAGGTCAAGGCCCGTAAGATGCTATCCATCCCTAACGGATTAGATGCGGAAGGAGCGTTGGTATGGGCGCTACGCGGCAGCTGGCAGAATTCGCGGCAAATGCGACCTTCGAGCAGTTTCCTCCGGAGGTCGTGCGCGAAACCAAACGAGCGATTCTCAACTACCTTGGAGTGGCTATCGGGGCTTCGCGCCACGAGGCGGTGCGAATACTCATGGAGACGGTCCAGGAACAGGGCGGTCATCCCCAGGCTACTATTCTCGGATACCCATCGAAGGTTTCGGCGCTCCAGGCTGCCATGGTAAACGGCTCGATGTCCCACGTGCTGGACTTCGACGACACCGACATGGACACTGTCATCCATCCTACCGGTCCGGTCCTCTCCGCCGCTCTGGCCCTGGCTGAGTGGAAGAACCTCACGGGCAGGCAACTGCTGGCCAGCGAGGCCGTGGGCGCGGAGGTGGAGATACGAATCGCCACTGCCATAGCTCCGGCTCACTACGAAGCTGGCTGGCACATAACCGGCACGGTTGGCATATTCGGAGCGGCGGTGGGAGCAGGCTGGCTCCTGGGGCTGGACGCCGAACGGGTGGGTCATGCTATGGGACTGGCTGCCACCCAGGCATCCGGCCTGCGTGAGATGCTCGGTTCCATGGCAAAGTCCCTTCACGTAGGTTCGGCCGCATCCCACGGGCTGTGGTCGGCACTGCTGGCCGAGAAGGGGTTCACGTCCTCAACCCAGGCACTGGAGGCCAGGCGGGGCTTTGCCTCGGTGATGGCGGCAAAGTACGACCTCGCGAAGGCCACTTATGGACTTGGACAGAGCTACATGCTCTTACGCAACGGCCTCAAGCCGTACGCGTGCGGCGTCGTCGCCCATTCCACCATCGATGGAGTTCGGCGTCTTCGCCAGAAGTACGACCTCAAGCCAGACGACGTTGCCGAGATCGAAACGAAGGTAAATCCCCTGGTGCTCGAACTCATGGGCAAGGAGCAACCGAGAACGGGCCTTGAGGGAAAATTTAGCGTTTTCTTCTGCGCCGCCATAGCGCTGTTTGACGGCAATGCGGGGCAATCCCAGTTCACGGATGAAAAGGTGGTCCGGCCGGACATCGTCGACCTGCGTAATCGGGTACGAGCAGTGGTGACGCCGGGAATCGGCATCGAGCAGGCAGAGGTGACGATACGCACTTACGATGGACGGGAGTTCACGGAGCGGGTGAAGGCAGCGAGCGGCACACCCGGCAACCCCCTTTCCGATGATGACCTGGTAGCGAAGTTCATGGACCTGGTGTTGCCGATCCTGCCTCGAACGAACGCCGAGGAGATGATGGAGTTGGTGTGGCACCTGGAGGAGGTGGGCGACCTATCGCGTCTGATCAAACTGGCCACCCCGTGACGGATGTTGGGTAAGAGGGGATAGGGGATGGAAGCGCTGCTTCTCCATCCCCTATCCAGCATCCCTAATGGGTATTGACATCCCTAGTGGAAGGCCTAATATGGAATCGTCGGTGGCGGCAGGCCATCAAGGGATTAGAGCAGACCTTGGAAGGTGAGGGGACGATGCAGCGAGCATACGTGCTTATCGAAACTGTGGGCGGCAAGAGTAAAGAGGTCGCCGATACTCTGCGCCAGGTTGCCGGTATAGTCGCGTCCGATGTGGTTACCGGCCCCTACGACGTCATCTGCGTAGCCCAGGGGCCTGACGCCAACTCCATCGGTCGGCTGGTACTCAGCGAGATCCGGGGCGTCCAGGGTATCAGCAAAACAATGACCTGCCTCACTGTCGAGTAGGTCGGCGTAAGCAAAGGGGCGAGTCCGCGCTGGGAGAATAGCCATGGCAGGGGTGGATCCTTGGAGCGTCAGATCAATAGAAGACCGAAGGAGCGAACGGCAGTCCAGAATCAGGCCCTACACCGAGTTGCAGCTCTTCTTCCTACTCAGGCTGGAGAGGCTCCTGCGTGTCAGGCGGGAGCATGCCACGCTCTCCAATTCGGGTGACTGGTGGGCGAAGCTGCTCAGCAGGGCGATTTACTCGACCTACTGCGACTGCATCGAGCAGGGAGTGGGCGAGGACGGTCGCAAGCTGCTGGCGCGTGACCAGGCTGCTGCGGAAGGATAGCTAACCGTCCGCCCCAACGACCTGAAGGTCCTTAACTGGCCGTCGGCGGTTCGCGGCGACGAGCCAAACTAGCTGACCGCGTGCCTCTCTCGAGAGCCTCTTCCGATAGTACCCCTCTTCAGTCCCCGGCGCCGCTGCATGAGATCCACGAATGCCTCGATCCTCGTGACGAATCCCGCCCTACCCATCTGCTCGTCCAGCACTATCGATAGCACGGGAATGTCGTAGTCCTTGGTTACTCTCGGCATAATGCTCTGGGCAATGATCTCCGGCATACAGGTGAGGGGAAGCAGGTGGACGATGCCGTCGAAACCCTCTCTCTGATGGAGGATGGTCTCGCCGACGGTCTGCACCGCGTCCCCGCTGACATCCCGGCTCAGGTATGGTGCCGCGGCCTTCTTCACCTTCTGCCCGTGACTGAAGCCTATCGCCTCGAGAAACAGCCACACCTTGGCCCAATCGCTGAAAAAGGCGTGGCGCTGAACCTCCACACCCATCTTACCAAGCAGATCTTCCAGATCCATATTGGCAAATGGCTCGGTTACCACGAAAAACTCACCGAGCAAACCGACCTTCAGGGGATCGGCGTTCGGGTTTTGCGGTACCGCGTTATACTCCGCGATTATCTCGGCCTTCGTCTTCTTCAGGTCGGCGCCAGTCCACGCCTTCGCCACCCGCTCGCCCGCGGTGCGCCAGACCGCGCTGATCTCCGCCGGATTCTTCGCCCTGGGGCGCAGTCGGAGAGCCATCCTCTCCAGGTCGTCCATCACCGCCAACTGACCGAGCCCGAACTTGATGTCTGCCGCCATCTGAGGCCACGACCTGTTCGGGAGCAGCTTCTTCAGGAACTCGGCCAGGCCTACTATCTGCTTCTCCTGCCAGTCGAAGGTGACCATCTCGAACTCGTAGCCAGCGTCGCGGAGGATCTGCTCCGCCACCTTGGCGTAGTAGCCGAGGCGACACAGCCCGGGTCCGGCGACGTAGACGAGGGTATCGGCCCCAAGTTCCAGCGCCTCGATGAAGTTTCCAAGGTTTAGCTTAAAGGGCAGGCACACCCACTCGGGTGAGTACTTGACTCCGAGGGAAAGCGTACGTTTGCTGCACAGCGGCGGTACTATGCACTCGACCCCTGCCTTGGCGAATACTGTGGAAAGAGGAACCCACGCCTGACCGGCGTGGGGAAACGTGACCTTCATCGAACTACTCCAATATCAGAAAGACGGAGAGAGCGGGAGACGGCGTGAGGGGGAGAAAGCTCCCCCACTCGCCCCCTTCCCCGTCTCCCCGTCACTCAGTCTAAGTGTTGCGGCGGACCACGAAACTCGCCAGGTCTAGCAAGGCACCGCGAATCTCGCCCTCCTGAATAGCATCCAGGGCCTCGCAAGCCTCGGTTGCCAGGCGCTCCGCTTCCGCGTACGCGCCATCCACGCCCCCGCCAACCCTAATTGTCTCCAGCAGTTGGCTGATCGACTCTTCCTGGCGGCCGTCTCCCTGGAACGCAGAAAGGAACGCCTCGTCGGGCATCTGGTCGCGCACTAGAATGGCGGGAAGGGTTACCGTGCCCTGTCTTATGTCGCTACCCACCGGCTTGCCGAGGCTCTGCTCATCGCCCACCACATCCAGGATGTCGTCCACCACCTGGAAGGCCAGGCCAAGCTGGTATCCATATCGGCTCAGCGCAGAGACCGCTTCCGGCCGGGCATCGCTGAGTTTCGCGCCGCCCTCGGCTGCCAGGGCAAAAAGGGCAGCGGTCTTGCTCCCAATTCGCCGGTAGTACTTCTCCTTTGCCAGCTCGATGCTCGAGTTGTCCCACGCCTCGTCTATCTGTCCCCCGATGATGGTCATCGCGGCCTGGGCGAAGTCAGTGATCACACCCAGGTGGCCCGTGGCCGCGACGTGCGCGGCTGCTTGAGCGAACATGTAGTCGCCCACGAGCACCGCCACAGAATTGCTGGTCTGAACGTTCAGTGTAGGCTCCGCACGGCGGACCTCGGCTTCGTCCACTATGTCGTCGTGAACCAGCGTCGCGGTGTGGAGCATCTCGAGAGAGGCCGCGAAAGAGATGAGAGGCTCGGGCCTGTACTCGTTCACCCGGCCGCAAAGCAGCGCCAGGGCCGGCCGCAGCCGCTTGCCACTCCCCGGCAGAACCAACCCTAGCAGCCGGCGCAACAACGGCTGCTCCGCCTCCACCGCCCGGCTCAGGGTACGCTCCATAGCTGCCAGATCTTCTCTAACCAGAGTCAGTATGGTTGCAGTCGTAGGTGTCGAGGCCAAGCTAATCCCTCTTGAGCGAGGCTGGTAGGACTTCCAGCCCGAATAGCTTCGCGGCATTGCGACCCGTGATCTCTACAGTCCGCTCGGAGGTCTCGCCGCGGATATCGGCCAGCCGTTCGACGATCACCCGCACGAAAGCTGGCTCGTTTCGCTTCCCTCTGTGGGGATGCGGCGTCAAATAGGGAGAGTCGGTCTCCACTAACAAGCGATCCCAGGGCGCCGCCGCTGCCATCTCGGCAGCTCTCTTCCCGTTGAGGTAGGTAATCGGTCCGGCAAAAGACACATAAAATCCTGCGCCAGTGCCGGCATTCATCAAGTCGCTGTCGCCAGAGAAACAGTGCAGCACCCCCCTCGGATGCTGCGAAGGAAGACTACCACTCCACTGTTGCAAGATCTTCGCCACGTCACCATCTGCCGCCCGATCGTGAATGATGAC
>JAJYKO010000287.1 GCA_021788565.1 Chloroflexota bacterium | reverse complement strand
CGGGCCGTTTTGCAGTGGCATCCTGACAACCACCCGCGTGGATCGGGCGGCGGCAGATTGCACCTCCAGGGTGCCGCCCACCTCCTCCGCCCGCTCCCGCATGAAGCGCAACCCGTACTTCTGAACGTCGCGCACGAGATGCGTGGGGTCGAAGCCCTGTCCGTCGTCTTCGACCGTTACTTCCACCTCCCCGCCATTCACGGCGAACTTCACCTGCACCTGAGTGGCGTGGGCGTGCTTCCTGGCGTTGGTGAGGGCTTCCTGGATGATGCGTAGCAGCTGCACCTGCGCCGCGGGCGCCAACGCCTCGTCTTTCAGCTCGGGCGCCACGGCCATCTCCACCGAGAGGCCGTAACTGGCGCTGAAGCGCTCCAGGTAGTGTCTCAACGGGGCGAGAAAGCCCGAGTCGGCTTCTGCCGTCCTGGCTCCGAGGATGTACTCCCGGATATCGGCGTGGGCGTCCTGGGCGACCGAGGCCAGCCGGGCGAGGTAGGACTCGGCCATCTCCGGGTCCCTGGCTATGAGCCCCTGGGCAGCCTGGGCCTGCATTTTCACGAAGCCCAGCACCTGCCCCAGGCCATCGTGGAGCTCTCGGGCGACCCGCTCGCGCTCCTGCAGGGCTGCAAGGGCCCGCTGCTGCTCGACCAGCATCTCCTGGGCTCGCTTGGTCTCCGTGATGTCGCGAAACGTAAGAAGCCGCCCCAATCGGAAGCCACGCCCGTCTATCAGGGGCGAGGCGCGTACCCCATAATAGCGCCGCTCCCCCTCCGCCTCCAGCCGAAACTCCGCCTCTCTCTCGGTTGTCGCAACGCACATTTCGCTGAGCCCCGGATGCACGGCCAGGATGTCGGCCGCGTCACGGCCGATAGCTTTCGCCCGTGGGATGCCCAGCAGGTGCTCCACCGCCGGGTTCAGGTCCACCAGACGGCTCATGGCATCCAGGACCAGCATCCCATCCACCATCCGCTCCAGGACGGTCTGCCTGGCTACCGGAACGACATCGAAGATTCGAAACCTGTACAGCGCGATGGCGTACATGGCAAACATGAAGTCCGCGCTAAGCACGGTGAGGTCGAGGGAAGTATCGGGCACGATGTTGAAAATCTCGAGAGGAAGGACCACGGCCATGGTGAGATGCCCGAGGATGATCAGGCCAGCAGGTATTCGGTGCAGGGGCGACCGGACGAACAGGGCGGCGATCAGCAATGTCGCGAGGAGGAACTGGCCCATCGCGCACAGGTTCATCGCTACTCCCAGTGGGGCGAGCGTGCGATGAACCGTGTCTTCCAGCCAGTACCCGGTCCACAGCATCCGCGAATCGTCAGTGAACATCAACGGGATGATGAAGACGGAGGGAGCGAGCATCAGGGCGAGGAATCGCCGGGTGATCCATCGGCCAAGGCCTGAGTACTCGACCACGAAACAGAGGGCGGAGACAGGAGCTGGCTGGTTCACGACGTTCTCGACTTTGAACCAGAATAGCTCTGTCGCGGAATCAGCAGACGCCGCCTCGAAGGCGGCGGCCAGCGCCCACAATCCCACAAGGAACATGCCGGAGGCGAGCGGGACTGCGCCCGGGGCCGCACGGTGCCGCCATGTGTAAACGGCGAGAGCCCACATGAAGGTGGCGGACGCCAGCATGGGCCAGACGTACGGCGTGTACTCGAACTGCCACTGCATTCGAATCACCAATAGTCCAGGGGAGAATATGCCCCTGGCAGAGCGGCCCTGGAATACCTCAGGGGGGATTCAGCATGAAGGAGTAGCTACAACGAAGATTATGTGTCTTGCCGATGAGACAGTCAAGCGTACGCACCAGCCCGCGGCCCGTGCCCGCTCGTGCCCCGCTCGGCCCCCAGCCCCGGTCCTTTGCCGGGGTGCGCAGCCCAGACCATGTGATCTAGGCGGCTGCCCATTTCCCGTCATTCACTTTGCCGGAGGTGGGGCCACCTATCGCTCCACGGTCGTGGCCGTGGCCTCCCGGTCAGTGGGGGCAGCCGGCACAGCTGGCACCGGACTGCCACGGCAAAGGCCACGCCTTTGTTGATCGTCCCCTGGATGGCGTCGTACTCGCCCTGGCTGAAGCCGCTCCGACCCAGGCTCATGTTGGTCACCTCGATGGTGCCGGCGACGTCCACATCTACAAGGTAGTCGTCCGCGGCGTCGATGCCGATTTGCGGGTTAGCGTCCGCGAGGGTGCGCTGGCCACCAGTGGGCATGGACTGGTCGCTTATCGTGCGGACCATGTCCTCGACCACGTAGGCCACCCGCGGATCCTTCTGCAGGGCGGCCAGGCGACCGGCGGGCACAACCGCGGACATCCCCTTCAGAGCGTGCTCGTAGATGAAGCCAGTTTGCAGGCTGTAAGCCTTCGCTACGTCCGGCACCTCGACGGCCGGATTCACGGTACTCTTGAACACGATGATGTACTGTCCGGGGACTGCGTGGCCGTCAGGAGCAGCGCTCGCGGGAACGGAACCCGGCACGATGCCCAGCCCGATGGCGAGCAACAGTGCGAGGACCGAGAAGAGGGCCGTCTTCTTCAAGGTCGAAGCCCCCTTTTTCGCTCGGAGCGGACCGGCAGCATCACCGGCTCCGCATGGCAGGTTTTGGGTCACGATCGCAACATTGATAAGCGGCCAATCGCGGAGGTACATTCCACCTATGTCGCGAAGCCGCGCCACAGGCAATCTGCGACTCGGGGTGGGGCGCCGGTCTCATCGCCCGCGCCCCGCCTGCCTGGCTGCCGCCGTCACCACGTTCGACGCGGCAGCCGGCCCTACTGCTGGTTCTGTCCCTGCTTGTTGTTCTGTCCCTGCCCGTTCTGTCCCGCCCCGCAATTGCTTGCGCGAACGGCGTCGACGGTCAACGGAGTGGGCCCTTCCAAACTAACATTGAAGATGCCGACCACTTGGAAGCTGCCCGTGTACGGTGGTGAGTTCGGGTCCGGGGCACCGCCAGCGTCCAGGACGAAAAATTGTTTGACAACGTACCGGCTGTTGGCGTAGTCGTAGTCGTCGGCGTAGAGAAAGTTGACCCCGACGGGTCTCATGTTGCCAGAGTCATGGTCGGCGAGGTTTTTGAACACCGCAACCATACCGGAGGCGGAGTAACCCTCCGCCGGCGCCGGAGCGTAGACGTACAGAGGCCCACAGACCTGTTGCCCCATATCGAGAGCTACGGGACCGCCCGGCGATTCCCACACCGCGAGGTTTCCAAGCGGAGTTTGCGGCGGGGCGACGAAGCTGTGGCACTGGCACGAGAGGTGGGCCAGCCGATGGACCTGGGCCTAGCGCTAACCGGCGCCGGCATGGCCGGCCTGATACGTCGCGACTACGAAGCCGCCAGGGAGGTGCTGGCGGAAGCCGAGCGTTTGGTGGCCCGGAAGGACGATGCACACCTGCTTCCACGGGTGCTGCTGCTCCGGGGACGGCTGCAGATCAGGGACGGTGAGGTCGAGGAGGGCCTGGCCTTGCTTCGTCGGGGGATCGATGCTTGGCGAAGCGGCGGAACGAGGACGATGGTGGACCGCCAGCTGAAGCAGTTGGTCGAGGCCTGCCCGGAGGCAGGCCAGGTGGAACTCGGGCTGGAAGCGGTGCGCGAGGCGATGGAGCTGCTGGAAGAGAGCGAGGCACAAGTGTTCCGGGCCGATTTCCACCGGCTTGAGAGCGAACTCCTGCTGATGCGAGGCGAGGGCGGAGAGGTGGACGAGGCAGAAGCTCGTTTCCTGAAGGCGATCGAGGTGGCGCGCCGGCAGGAGGCGAAGCTCTGGGAGCTGCGGGCGGCGAGCAGCCTGGCCAGGCTGTGGGGGAGGCAGGGCAGACAGCGAGAGGCCCGCGGACTCCTTACCCCGGTCTACAACTGGTTCACCGAGGGCTTCGACACCCCCGACCTGGTAGATGCCAGGAGGCTGCTGGCCGAACTGTGACCATTCACAACGCAGGGGTCCCAGCCCGCCCCGCGAATAGGGCTTTCCCATCGTCGCGAAGCACCTGTAACATCCTCTGCCGTCATCCCCGCTCCCCCTCGTCATCCCCGCTCCCCCTCGTCATCCCCGCTCCCCCTCGTCATCCCCGCGAAAGCGGGGATCCACCCGTGGTGTGGCAGCGGGGCAGCCCCTGGATTCCCGCCTGCGCGGGAATGACGATCCGTCCAACGCCATCATGAGCGACTTCGAGAAAGCCCTGGGCGCCCGAAACAGCATCTGGCCAGAATCCGCCAGGGAAGCGATAATAGCCACCGCAACTGAATGTGGGGGTGCTACCGTGCGGCTCCTAGCCATTCTCCTGGCGGCGTCGATCTCCATCACGGTGCTGGCAGGCTGTTCTACCCAATACGGAGGCGCAGATACCACCCTGCGCCCAACCGTAGAAGCGATGCAAACCCAGGTCGCCGCGATGCAGACGGGATCCGCGGCAAAGGCGGCGGTCCCGGCGATGCCGACCCTCATGCCGGCGGTGGCCGGACTGCCCACCAACGGCACGACCAAGGGCGATCCAAATGCCAAGGTAACGCTCACCGAGTATACCGATTTCCAATGACCCTACTGCGCCAGGCACGCCGTCGGCGTTGCGAGACAGATAGATGCGCAGTACGTGAAAACCGGACAGGTAAAGGTCGTGTACAAGAACGCGGCCTACCAGGGACAGGAATCGGTGTGGGCAGCGGCTGCGGCGCTGTGCGCCTCGGAGCAGAACCGCTTCTGGGACTATCACGACATGTTGTTCGAGCACTGGGCAGGGGAGAACCAGGGGGCGTTCACGAAGGCCAAGCTGAAAGCATTCGGCAGCCAGCTCGGCCTCGGGTCGAATTTCGCGGCCTGCGTCGACAGCGGCAAGTACGAGCAGCAGGTGCTGGACGAAACCCAACAGGCCAAGGCGCAGGGTATCACCGGAACCCCGACCTTCTTCGTCAACAACACGCGAATAGTTGGCGCCCAACCCTTCGAGGCGTTTCGTAGTGCCATCGAGGCCGCGCTTCACTAGAGGCAATGAAAGTGATTCCGCGCAGGGAGGTGCCAGTGGCCAACGAACTCTCCGCCCGCGTCGTGCTCCAGGAGAAGGTGCGCTTTATTGCCCCGTCTGGAACATGCTGAAGGGCTCGACCCGGATCACCGCCAGCTTCGAGATCGCGGAATGAGGTACGGCAGGGGGACTATGGCGTGCGGTCCCATAGCCCTCACACCGCCCTCACGACGAAGCGTGCGTTCCTTTGGAGCCAAACGGCGCTCGCTGCCTCTTCCTGACTCGGGTCCTGACGTGAGCCTGCTCGTCAAACATGAAGGCGTTCGATAGCAATGCCAGCACCACCCCCGCATAGAGCCAGGCAGGGGCATGGGGATTGTTGAACGTGCCAAAGAGGACCCCTAGGATCCCAAAGCCAAACCCCACCGACGCACACACCACCCCCAGGATCGCATCCGTCATGTTCCGGGTCTCCAGCAAGCCCCGACGCGCCACCACCAGCCGGTGCGTATCTATCATCACCGATAGACCGTCCAGCGCCACTATCGCAGCCAGCACCACCCACAGGTTCCTGTACGGACTGTCCACGACGGCAAGCACGAAGCCAACGGCTTCCAGCACAACGGCCAGCACGATCAGCCCACGCCCAAACCAGATCTCCCTCCCATGACCAAACTCGCCGGGCGAGCGCCAGTGCTCGTCAAGGGCCACAGCTACCGCGGCAATGCCCAGCACCACGGCGGCCCCAAAATAGGCGGGCGGATCCCCAGAGTTGACCAGATCGCTCACCAAGCCGGCAACCCCAAGCCCAAAGGTCCCCACCAGCAGTATCAGTCCCACCACTGTCTCACTCATACGAGCCATTACTGCCCCGCCTCCCGCCTCAAACTCGAATGACAAACCGCCGTCAGCTATAATATACGCTAATAGGCGATCACACGTCAGTTGACGCTGGGCAGCGCGACGATTGCGGGGAGTTCAACTTGAGCCTGCTAAACCGGATCAGAAACATCGTTCGGGCAAACCTCAACGACACCGTCAGTCAGGCCGAAGATCCAGAAAAAGCGCTGGATCAGATGATCTCAGGCATGGAGGCGGATCTCGTCAAGGTCCGACAGGCAACATCCCTGGCTATGGCGGCGCAAAACCGGCTGCAGGCGGAATACGATCAGCGCACCGCGGCTGTTCAAGAGTGGCAGCAGCGGGCCGAGAGGGCGGTCGACCAGGGGGACGATAAAGCCGCTCGCGAGGCCCTAACCCAGAAAGCGCAGTACCAGGGGGAGGCCGATCAGCTTCACGACAGCCTCCAGGCACAGTCGTCGCACCTGGACGAGCTCAAGGGGCACGTCCAGGACCTGGAGGACAGGGTTCAGCAGGCGGTGCTCAAGCGCGATCAGCTCGTGGCCAGGTATCGCACGGCAGAGGCCTCAGACTCCCTCGAACAGAAGCTCTCCGATACCGGGGGGCTTGGATCCGCGATGGACCAGCTGCAGGACGAGACGGTGGACGCGGAGGCCAGGGCCGCGGCCTATCACGAATTGAGCCAGGACAGCCTGGAGGGGCGCTTCGCCCAACTCGACCAGGCTCCAAACGTGGACGGCCAGTTGGCCGAGCTGAAGCAGCAGCGCCTCTCGAAAGACCCAGCTGAGACGCGCGTTCAGCCAGGAGACGAAAGATGAGACCGACCAGACGGCTGCTAGTCGCAGCCTTTTTCAGCGTCGCAGCCCTCGCGCTCTATGCCGCCCCAGCCATGGCTTTCGGCGGGGGCGGGGGCGTGGGCGGTGGCAGCAGCTTCGGCGGGGGAGGGGGTGGCAGCTTCGGGGGCGGCTTCGGGGGCGGCGGCAGCTTCGGGGGAGGGGGTGGCAGCTTCGGGGGCGGCGGCTTCGGCTTCCCGCTCTTCTTCCCGGTCTTCGGCTTCGGCGGCGGCCTTCTTCCGATGGTGCTCTTCTTCCTGTTCATCTGGCTGAGCAGGCAGGTCTCGTCCTCATCGG
>JAJYKO010000286.1 GCA_021788565.1 Chloroflexota bacterium | reverse complement strand
GTGTTCAACGCCCTGCGCTACCTGGTGCGAGCAGGTTGTCCCTGGCGGATGCTGCCCAACGATCTGCCGCCCTGGGAAGCGGTCTACCAGCAAGCCCAACGATGGCTGGCTGCTGGCTCTTTCGAGGTCATCGTCCACGACCTGCGCATGATGCTGCGGCTCGCCCAAGGCAGAGAGGCCCAGCCCTCGGCGGCCATCTTCGACGGCAGAACGGTGCAGTCCACTCCCGAGAGCGGGGCCAGAGCGGGCTATGACGGGCACAAGAAGAGGAAGGGGGCGAAGGTCCACCTGGCCGTGGACACCCTCGGCCACCTGCTGGCTATGCTCGTAACTCCTGCCAACGAGCAGGAGCGGACCCAGGTCAAGATACTGGCCAAAGCGGTGCGAGAGGTGGCCGACAACCACGTCGAGTTGGCCTGGGTCGATCAGAGATATACCGGTGAGGAGCTGGCGCAGGCGGCCCGAGAGCAAGGCATCACCCTGGAGGTGGTCAAGCTGCCCGAGGCCAAGCGGGCTTTTGTGCTCCTACCAAGACGCTGGGTGGCCGAGCGTAACTTCGATTGGATGGCTCGCTTCCGGCGTTTGGCCAGGGACTACGAGCGGCTGGCCACGACCCTGGCTGGGCTGCACTACCTGGCCTTCGTCTTCCTGCTCTTGCATAAGGCTGCTCCGCTCCTGACAGGAGGTCCATAACAGGCTCTAGACCTTCCCTGGGGAGTGCCCGCTGGGAAGCAAGTTCGACCAGCAGGAAGATCGGGGACCACGTCGGCCCTCCCGTCGTCAGAGATATCGCTCTGATACCCTCCTCGGCGCATGAGCCGAGGATATTCAGGCTCGAAGCGTATGACAACTCTAGAACGCCCCCGGCGCCTTGTCCGGGCGTGGCTGTGGCTCCAGACGCTTGGTGACGAACTCCACGAGTGCCGGCACGCCGTCTTCGGTCGCGGCTATGGCTCTCTGCAGCGCCGGCACGATCTCGTCAGGCGTGCGCACCCGCTCCGCGTGGGCACCCAACGCCCTGGCGACAGCCACGTAGTCTCCGCCCAGGTCCACCATGGTGTACCGGCTGCCAAAACCCTGCTTCTGGATATCCATCACGATGCCCATGGCGCTGTTGTTGTAGAGCAGCGTCAGGATTGGGATGCGGTTACGCACCGCGGTCTCCAGGTCGAGTCCGACCATGCCGAAGGAGCCGTCACCCATGATGTTGGCCACCAGCTTGTCCGGATGGGCCAATTTCATCCCCATGGATGCCCCCAGCGACCAGCCCATCTCGCTCTGTGTGCCCCAGCCCACAAAGCCGTTGGGTATCACGGCCTCGTAGTGATGGCAGGCGTGGCCGCGTACTTCGCCCGCGTCGTGCGTGAGGATGGTCCTGGTGCGATCCACCAGATGCATGAAGTCCCAGGTGACCCTGAAGGGGTTGAGCGGTACCTCGTCCGAAGTAAGCTTGGGGAGCCACGACTCCAGCCATTCCCTTTTGGCCTTGGCAATGGCGTCGGTCACCGCGGGCCTGAGGCCCTGCTTGCCCTCGGGCAGCCGATCCTCCACCGCGGCCACCAGATCCGCCAGGGCCAGCTTGGCGTCACCCACCAGCGGCACGTCGGCTCGGTACTGATGGTTGATGTCCGCGTAGTCCACGCTCAGGTGGATCAGCTTCACGCCCGCCGGCCAGGGCTTGACGCGGGTCGCCTGGTCGCCGAAGGAGTTGCCCAACGCGAGCACGAGGTCCGCGGCAGCGCCGAACTTGAGTGCGTGCGCCGTGCTCAGCTGGCTAACGGGGTAGCCGCCCAGGCCCAGCGCCAGCGGATGGTTCTCGGGGAACGCGCTCTTGCCGGGGAGCGTGGTCATTACGGGAATGCTGAGCATCTCTGCCAACTGCAGAAGCTCGGGCGAGGCCTGTGCCTTCAACACACCAGCGCCGGCATAGATGATCGGCCGTTGGGCCGATACCAGTAGTTCAGCCGCTTCCTCGATGGCCGCGGCCTCGGGCCGGTATCTAAGCCCGGCCACCGGCTCGTAGGCGAAGATCTCGTCATCGAATTCTTCGAGCATCACGTCTGAGGGTATCTCCAGCATCACGGGGCCGGACGGACCGTTGCGCAGGTGGTTGAAGGCGCGGCGCATCACCTCCGGCACGCGCCGAGGCATATTGATGGTGCTCTCCCACTTGGTGACGGTGCGGAAGGCATCCTGCAGGTGCATCTCCTGGGTCGCCCTGGCCCCCAGGCGCGCCCGCGTCGTCTGCCCCAGGAGCGCGAGCACCGAGACGTGGTCGGCGTAGGACTGCGCCATGCTGGCGAAGATGTGGGAGGCTCCCGGGCCCATCACCGCCAGGCAGACGCCCGGCTCGCCGCTGAGGCGGGCGTAGCCGTCGGCCATGTCGCCCGCTACCCGCTCGTGGCGGGTGAGGATCGACCTGATCTCCGGCGCGGCCAGGAGCGCGTCCGAGATCTCCATTGTCGAGCCCGAGGTGATGCCGGCGACAAACTGCACGCCCTCGGCCTGCAAGCACTTGACTAGTGCATCTGCGCCTCTCATCAAGTAACACCTCTCAGATTTTGTTGCTGCGTCCATCGCCTGTGATTTGCCTGTCACAAACTCACGGAGGACACCGTGGCTTATCCATCAGCGTGTGTTTGGCTGATTGAGGAGTGCTCAAATGCCATTAGTCCATAACACTCTCTAGGGAACTTGTAGGATCGCAGAGTTATTTGGACTAGGATAGCCGATTCCGGCCCTTATTGCGAAAGTTGTTTTGACTCGATCCCAGAGATAATTGGACTGGCCTACGACCGTTGCTGGAAGTCCACTCTGTGCTCCGGCCCGGTCGGCCAGTCCAGTTCCCTTACGGTCAAGGCGACTCCGGATGACCCCGTCTGAAACTCAGAAGCGAGCTTCGTGTATGGGGAATCCGGCACCCCCACTTGCGGCAACAGGACCGCGTTGTCGCCGAACTTCACTACTAGGCAGCTATCTCAGAACTCGCGTACGCGCCCCTTGCAAGGTCTCAGAGCCTGCCGGGAGCATTCTGAGATGGTTTCTTAGTGCCTGGTGCAGATAACTCCAGCTACAGTACGAATAACCACGGGATTCTACAAACCGCAGAGAGCGACGACCTACACGTCCAGGTTCTTGACGTCCTTGGCGTGGGTCTGGATGAAGCGCTTGCGGGGGGGGACCTGGTCACCCATCAGCATGTCGAAGATCTCGTCCGCGGCTACCGCGTCCTCGATCTCGACCTTGAGGATGGTTCGGGTGTCCGGGTTCATAGTGGACTCCCAGAGCTGCTCGGGGTTCATTTCGCCGAGGCCCTTGTAGCGCTGGATGCTCGGCTCCTTGCCGTTGGTGACCTCGGCTACCAGGGTGTCCTTCTCCTTGTCGCTGTACACCCACCGCGACTCCTTGCCCCAGCTGACGCGGTAGAGCGGCGGCTGCGCGATGTACAGGTAGCCGTTGTCGATCAGCGGCTGCATGTGGCGGTAGAAAAAGGTAAGCAGCAGCGTCCGGATGTGGCTGCCGTCCACGTCGGCGTCGCTCATCAGGATCACCCGGTGATAGCGCAGCTTGTTCAGGGTAAAGTGCTCGCCGATGCCTGCACCGAGCGCCGTGATGATGGCGCGGATCTCTTCGCTCGCCAGCATTCGGTCTTCTCGGGCCCGCTCGACGTTCAGAATCTTTCCCCTGAGCGGCAGGATCGCCTGGAAGCGACGGTCGCGACCCTGTTTGGCCGAGCCACCCGCGGAGTCGCCCTCCACGAGGTACAGCTCCGACTTCGAGGGGTCCTTCTCCGCGCAGTCTGCCAGCTTCCCTGGGAGAGTCATCCCCTCCAGGGCGCCCTTGCGGATCACCAGATCCCTCGCCTTGCGGGCCGCCTCGCGGGCACGGGAGGCGAGGATGGACTTCTCCACTATCTTTCGGGCGTCGGCCGGGTTCTCCTCCAGGTACGCCTGAAGAGCATCCGCGACCACCGACTCCACCTGGTTGCGCACCTCGGCGTTGCCCAGCTTGCCCTTGGTCTGGCCCTCGAACTGGGGTTCGGCGAGCTTCACACTGATTATGGCGGTGAGCCCCTCCCTGACGTCGTCTCCGGAGAGGTTCTGGTCGTCTTCCTTGATGATGTTGGCCTTGCGGGCGTAGTCGTTGATACCGCGGGTGAGCGCGGCACGGAAGCCGGTGAGATGGGTACCGCCGTCCACTGTGTTGATGTTGTTGGCAAAGGAGAACACCGACTCGGCGTAGCCGTCGTTGTACTGGACGGCCACCTCCACATAGGTGCCATTCACCTGCTTCTCGACGTAGAACGGCTTGGAGTGCAGCACCTCGCGATTCTTGTTCAGGTGGCGGACGAAGGAGACCACTCCGCCCTCGAAGTAGAAGGAGAGCTCCTTGTCGGTTCGCTCGTCCACGAACTTAATCCGGAGGCCCTTGGTGAGGTAGGCCATCTCCCGGAAGCGCTGAGCGAGCGTATCGAAAGCGTAGTCCAGGCTATCGAAGATAGTAGTGTCGGCCAGGAAGGTCTGCTTGGTACCGTGCCCCTCGGCTGGCCCAATCTTCGTCACGGGTCCCTGGGGCACGCCACGCACGAACTCCTGGGCGTACAGGAAGCCGCCGATACGGACCTCCGAGCGCATCCAGACAGATAGGGCGTTGACAACCGAGACGCCTACGCCGTGCAACCCGCCGGATACCTTGTACGCGCCGCTGCCGAACTTGCCGCCCGCGTGGAGGACGGTCATCACCACCTCCAGGGCGGACTTGCCCATCTGCGGCTGGATATCCACGGGGATACCGCGGCCGTTGTCCTCCACGCTGACCTTGCTGTCCGCGTGGATGGTCACCTCTATGCGGTCGCAGTAGCCGGCCAGGGCTTCATCCACGCTGTTGTCCACAACCTCGTAGACCAGGTGGTGAAGTCCCCGATAGTCGGTGCTGCCGATGTACATGCCGGGGCGGCGACGTACCGCCTCCAGGCCCTCGAGCACCTGAATGTCAGCACCGCTGTAGCTGCTTTTCATCTCGCTGATTGCCATTGTCCACCTCGGGGTCGGGTGTCAGGGATCGGGTCTCCGGGACACACTCTCTACCGTCCCCTGATCCCTGTTCCCTGCCCCCTGTCCCCCACGCTGATCGCCGCGTATCGTTCCCTGTAGAAGGCCAGGCTCGCCACGGCCAGGCCCGTCGAAATGTAGGCATTGCCCAGAATGGCCGCCACGGCGCCGACAGGATTGCCCGCCATAGCATCCCAGACAATGGTCATGCCCCAGGTGATCACCCAGATCAATACCACCAGCCCGAGGCTGGAGCCCAGGTTATACTTGACTACCGTCAAACTGTTACGAATAGCCTTCAGCGGGCCGGCATCGCTGATCACAATGGCGTCTACCACGAAGAACAGATAGAACTGTACCCACATTCCGGCCACGAAGACGAAGGCCGCTACCATGCCGAGGACATCGGCATTGGCCGACGCAACCGTGAGGGCCGCGACCATCACGGGCAGACCTATGACCATCATGGCAACCATGGCCAGCAGCAGGAAGCCCAGGACACGAAGCCAGGTCCTTCCGATCCGGCCCCACAACTCGCCTGCTCTCCCGCCCCTAACCTCTCGTCCCACCAAGACGTAGTAGAGCGAAGCTAGCCCCACACCCACGAGCGGGATCAGAAAGGTTAGCCCCAGCATCTCCCGGGCGCTGGTCAACTGGCTTACCGGGCCTATACCCTCACGGCTGGCCATAAGGCTCGGAACGCCCGGATAGTTGATGGCCAGCAGGGAGAATAGGTTGAATCCTTCACCGGCCTGGACCAGCGCCTGCCGATACTCCTGATAGTTCGACGCCAGGTCGGCAGGCAAACCACTCGTAACCGGAATGCTAGAGAAGACCTGTTGTACCAGAGGCGCCAGGGACAGGCGAGGGCCGAGCCAGAAGAAGAGATCGAGCAAGACAGGAATCGCCATGATCCAGGGATGCCTGTTGACGGTGACGTATCCCATGGAGAGCGTGTCGACAATGCCGGTCGCTCCCCGCTCTCTATCCCTAGCAATGGTTGGCTCTCTCACCCCTTTATTGTAACATGCCGGCCTTCCTTAGAAAAGGAAGGCCGGGGGGAAAACAGGATCTCCCGCGATCGGATGCACCTGCGCATGCGATCGCGGGAGACTATCAGAAGCGCGCCAACAGCGCGCGTTATATATGGGGCAAAGGGTAGTGGCCGGTGGAGGAGATCTTGCCTTCCTGGCGACCCTCGCTCCTACGCTGCTAGTTCGACTGTTTGGAGGGCAGGACTATCCAGGAGATAACTAGTACAGCGAAGGCTGCGATAGATCCGATCAACATTGCTCCCAACTCCATCCCGATCTCAAACCTCGTTACCGGCATATTATGGGAGCGGGGCAGGTCGTGCCAGGTATCTACTGCATAGGGTTTGCAACGTGCCATTTGTGCATATTGCCCAGGGAATGAGGACAGATGATTCGTCGCGTCAATAGCCGGCCGTTTCACAGGACGTTGTGGGCCAGGCCATGGAGTAGTAGTTGCTGGGTTACGCCAGCCGAAGGGCCCCAGTGAGCGGTGGTCGAGCGCACCTCCTGTTCAGAGGCCAGCGGAGTGCGCAGATAGGCGACTCCAACGGCCTTGCGGATACCAAGATCGCCCGCAACGACCCGAGGCCGCCCGAGGGTCCTGGCAAGGATCCACTCGGCCGTCCAGAGCCCGATGCCGCGTAGTGAGGTGAGTTGGGCGGTCACCTGCTCGTCGGCGAGCTCCCTCAGACAGCTGATGGCGAGTGTGCCGGAGGCCACGGCCTGGGCGGCGGCGACAAGGTACTCGGCTTTGCGGCTCGTGAACTGAAGGGCCCTGATCTCTGCTGGATCGACGGCAGCAAGCCGCTCGGCGTCGAGGCTGTAGACGAAGTGCCCATCCACCAGATGCTTCTGCCCAAATGCTTCGGCCAGCCGCCGCCGGGTGGTCACGGCCCACC
>JAJYKO010000285.1 GCA_021788565.1 Chloroflexota bacterium | reverse complement strand
GAGGCGGTTATGGTCTTCCATCGCACCACGGTACCGCTGCTCGTGATGAAGCCAGAGCCGCCCCTTGCTTACAGGGAAGCGGCCACGGGCCTTAAGTGAACCGTATTGGGCTTAGCCCGTACCCGACAGCGAACCGCCGCGGTCCTGCCGCATGCATTGCGACCACCCCGCCGCCGCTGTTCGGCGGCAACTGGCTCGTGTTGCCCAGGAGCCTCTCGCCGTCGAAGAAGTACGCGACGCCTCGGAAGCAGTCGTCCCCCGTGGTCTGGGTGGAGAACCCGTAGAGCAGGTTACCAGAGCCATCCGAGGTAGTCACGACCGGGCCGAAGGGGCAGCTGCCATTCGGGCCTGTGAACGCCGCGCAGTTGCCGAGCGTGGCGGACACGACGGCCTCGTCGTGGGCGACGACGGCAGGGTCTGGAGACGCCGCTGTCACGGCCGTGGGCGTTTCCGGTTGCGGGGCACCCGAAGGGACCGTGTTCGCGGGAGGTGGAGCCGCGTTCGGGCCGCTTCCTCCGGCCGTCCCGCCCAGATGGTATGCCGTCATCTCGAACACGTTGGGGCTGGCCTGGGTGTTACCGGAGCCGGTCAGCTTCTGCTGGCCCATCTGCGGCGTCAGCTGCTGGCTCAAAATCGTCACGACGTCCTTCACCCTGCCGACGTTCGTGGCGTACCAGCTCGTGCGGCGCATGGCCACAAACCGCATGGGAGGCTCGGTTTTCCCCGCCGCCGGAAGGGAGACGTTGGTATAGTTCGCGAGGAACGTCGAGTCCACCCGCATGGCATCGAAGGTGCCCGCGGGCACCGTGACCTTCTCCGGTCCGGTCATCTTGCTGGCTACCCGGATCGTTCCGCTGTACTGCTCCAGCAACTTGTTGTCCGCCTGGACCTTCCCGCTGACGGCGTACACCTGGGCCCAGGATGCGCCGGCGTGCCACTTGCCAGCGGCCGGCAGCGTGACGCCGGCGCGGCTGGAGCCTTGAAGGCCGAAGATGGTGAGCCAGACGGGTAGCCGTGTATCAGTCAGCCCTCCCGCGGAGCATGTCCAGCGGGAGGAGAAGGGGGAGGAGGCGGGGGGGACGCGGCTACCGGGAGAGAGCATGCCCCGGATGAAGCCTTTTCGAACCAGGCCGATCCCCCAGGTGTCGGTCTGGGTAGTGCTGGCCCCCGGGTCGGTCTCCCGATACTGCCACTGCGCCCCCTGGGCGACGGGGAAATCTGGCAGGCTGCAGGTAGAAAGCGCAGAGGTGGCGGCCACCTGGGTCGCCGTCGGGGCGGCCGTGGAAGTGGGCTCCAGCGTAACGGGCGAAGGGGCCTCAGTCGGCGTTTCGGTCCCGGGCGTGGCCACCGATGGCGTCCCCGGTCCGGCGGTTTCCGTCGCCGACACGGCCGCGGCGCTGGGCGTGGTAGCAGCAGGGGCGGCCGGACCGCAGCCCTCGGCACCGCCGAGGGCGAGGATCGATCCCAACAGGATCAGCACGATCGACTCTCGCGTTTTCACCAGAGGCTGACCGACGATGTCGGGGATCTGATCGGCGAGAGTTTTGAAACCCAGTTTGAACGTGGGCTGGGGTTGAGCCAGGCGCTTCATCCGAACTCCTCCTACAAAGTAAAGGGCCAGCCGAGGCAGCTTGCGCTCACCTGGCCGGCCCTGTATCTCCATCCTCTTCGAAAGAGACCGCGTGTTGGAACCAAAAAGCTATTGATGAAGAGTATAGGCCCGACGTCAATACGCCGCCTCCACCCCTAATCCGGAGATTCGTCACCTAAGGTGCACCTGTTGGGTGAAGAAGGAGACGGGCTGGGCTCGATGACGTTGGGTTCGAGAGGGGAAGATCTTGGCAGATCCCGGTACACCTCCTTCCCAGCCGGTGTACCAGGCTCGCCGGAAAGCTGCACCCTAGCAGAAGATGCCTCCCTTCCAGCAGACTCGCGCTATTCACCCGCCAGGTGAAGCCTTAGTCACGAAACCCCGGATTGGGGCTACCCCGGGTCTACCGGCCAATTCTGTCGGTCTAATGGATATTGTGCCGACGGGTTAGACGTGTCTGCCTGCCCCAGCGCCCTTCGCTCTTCGCTCTTCTAACCACTTACACCTCCGGGTGCGCCTACAGCGACTTGCTTCAACTTGCTGCTTCGTGTATGGCAGGCTCCAGTGTGATGAGAGAGATAGAACCGCCCCTCCGCGCTCCTTGTTCTCCCAGCCCAGGGCTTTCTCATTGTCACCCTGATCGGAGCGAAGGGTCTCTCCTGCGGAGCCTACCGCCCGCGTGACGACGCTGGAGAGATTCCTCGCTTCGCTCGGAATGACAGCCGTGAGCGACGTTGAGAAGGCCCTACTTGATTACAGGCTTTCCGGTCATGATCTTGGGATCGACGACTATGCTATCCAGCGGCCTTTATCTTTTATCATCTCAGTTGCCTCCGTCGGTTGAGCGTCAACCTGGGTTGAACCGGGAGCAGCGGCGCGACCGATTTTCCCTCTCAGACTATATTCCTTGCGGTGTCGGGTAGCAAGCGACCATCTCGCACCGCGGCCCACTGTGATAGATGGCGGCGAGCTGAACGTCGCATAGGCGACCCGGCTCCTTCGGTCAGCCGTTCTCGCCACTGCCCCTATTGCGGGGATAGGGTGCAGAGGACAAATCTCGTGCACACCGCGGTGCGCGGCCGCTCTATCCTCAGAGGGATTTCGCATACGCAGTGCGACGGGCACTCAAGCTGCCAGAGGGTTGTGGATAGCTGCGGTGATTGCTCTGGGTACTGTGGGCTCGCCAGGACGAAATTGCAGCAGCGACTTGCCGTGGCGTTGAAGGCGGACGTGACAACGGCCGCCTTCAACGGGAGCGCGCTTGCGAGAATCGGAGCAGGAACCACTTTCTAGCTCCCGCGGGATTATGGATGCAAGCTTCACCCTTGACCCCTGAACTTACCCATTGTCTATATCTGTGTAGGACGCTTATAATCGGCACCATCAAGAACTTGATTCATTCCTTTTCCCACCCTAGCTCACGTAGAGGCTCGCGTCATGGTTATACTGTTGTAGACAGTTTTGGACGGCTATTGGGACGCTGAAGTGGAGGGGCGACTCGTGAAAGCAGATAGCCTAAAGATGGCCCAGGTGTTCAGTAACGGTGGCGACATTCATTATGTCCTGCCTCATTTCCAACGCGAGTACGCTTGGGAAAAGTCCAATTGGCAAACGTTGCTCAGGGACCTTCTGGCGACCTACGACGAGTACGTGGAGGATGAGCCACCTGAGCATTTCTTGGGCGCTCTCGTGGTGATCGAAGATGGTACGCGCCAGGGTGTCATCCCTGCATTCAAATTGGTCGATGGCCAGCAGCGGCTCACCACCGTGTCGCTACTCCTTTGCGCCCTCGGTCGGCTGGTAAAAGACACCTACCCTACGTTATACAACCGCATCCGCAGATTAGTGACCAACTCCGACACGACTGGATCGCTGCACTACAAGTTGCTTCCGACTAGGAAGTACGGGGATCGGGACACCTATACTGCACTCATCGATCATCAAGAATTGCCGGCTACGGAGTCAGGTATTCCGCAAGCGTTCGGTTATTTCTATGGGGAGTTGGAGCGCAAGATCCATGACGGCAGCCTAGACCCCGATCTCCTGTTTCGAGTGGTGACCAACTGTTTGCAAGTGGTGTTCATCAACCTAAACAAGGGAGAACGCCCTTACGAGATATTCGAGAGCCTGAACGCCAAGAGTAAGCCTCTATCTCAAGCCGATCTTGTCCGCAACTACATCGCGATGCGTCTTCCAGAGAGTCAGCAAGAGCACCTGTTCGAGAAATACTGGGCGAGAGTGGAGGATCGGTTGCAGGAGAAGCGGCCTGTGGGGCGCTCCCGTTTCGGGGAGCTCACAGCCTTTCTCCGCCACTATCTATCGATGCGATTACGCGTCCTCTGTAACGAAGCTCACGTGTACACTCGCTTCCGGATCCGTATCGAAACCGACTTTCCAGACTCCGCCGCCTTTGCCGACGAAATCGCAACGCTGGCCCGGTTTGCTGGCTACTACGATCATTTGCTTCGTCCGCATAGTGAGCGCGATGCCAGTGTTCGAGAATCTCTACTGCGTCTGAATCGCATGGAGACGACGACCGCGTACCCGTTCCTGCTGGCCTTGTACGATGCAAGAGAGCAGGGCAAGATCAGTAGAGAAGAATTCTTGACGGCGCTGGCCGACTTGGAGAACTACGTGGTACGGCGCTTCCTCGTTGGCGAGCCAACCAACTATCTTACTAAAATGTTCCCTTTGCTGTGGTCCGAGATTGATCCCACGGACTTCGCGGAGTCGCTCCGCAGAGTACTGACCGGCAAGAACTATCCATCAGACGACCGAATAAGCAGGAGCGCTGCAATAGAGCCGCTATATGATCGTAGTGCGCCAGGCCGTGAGAAGGTCCGTCTCCTTTACGAGTCCATAGAGCGGCACCTATGGGCAGGTGCGGGCGGACACGCTAGTCTGGATGGACCCGGAACCATTGAGCACATTATGCCCCAATCCCTGGATAGTAGGTGGAGGGCGGAACTCGGGCCGAACTGGGAGGAGACGTACGGCGACTACCTGAACACTCTCGGCAACCTAACCCTTGTAACCGGGGAATGGAATTCGGCGCTATCCAATAGCCCTTTTCAGGAAAAGAAAGAGAAGCTGAAAGACAATGCCTTGCGGCTGAACAGCCAGTACTTCGACCTCGTGGGCCAGTGGAACGACGCGGCTATCCGCCAACGCGCAGCCTACTTGATACGGCAGATCCTGGAGATATGGCCCGCGCTTGGAATCCCACCCGTGACGCCACCACCCGGAAGCAAGCCGAAGGCGCTCACGATCTTGGGCGAAAGGATACCTGTGAAGGCGTGGAATGAGGTTGCATTCAGGACCGCGCAAGCAGTGGCAGACGTAGCGGACGATTTCGAGGCAATTGCGGCTAAGTTCCCTGCTTACTTGAGCCGCCAACCGTTTCACTGGCATCCGAAGCAATTGACCAATAGTTGGTGGGTGAACATGAACCTATCGAGCGTGAACGTGAGGAACTTCTGCCGCAATCTACTTGTGGCCGCCAACATTCCAGAGGGGGAATGGGAGGTAGAAGAAGGTTAAGCCTGCTCACGGTCATCCGCAATCCCTTCATGGGGCCACAATGGCGGTGCAGGAACTACCAAGGCATAGAAGTATTGTGTGGACCGGTCTAATGGACAGTAGACCGCACAGGAGGGATCATGGCGGCAAGGGTCTTCATCAGTTGCGGTCAGCGCGACGGTGAACGGGACGTGGCGCAGGCCGTGGCCCGGTGGTTGTTAAGCAAGGGTTTTCGGCCCTTCGTTGCGTTGGAGGCGCAGAGCATCCAGGACGTTAACACACACATCATTGGCCAGCTCCGCCGCTCTGACTACTACATCTTCATCGATTTTCGACGTGACCGTTTGAGCGGAGCTGATGAGGGCCAATTCCGCGGTTCGCTCTTCTCACACCAGGAACTCGCAATCGCCTACGCCATGGGCTTCGAGCATGCCCTCTTTTTTCGGGAGCAGGGAGTCAAGCTTGAGGGCATGTGCGCGTACGTAGCGTCCAACGCAACGCCCTTTGAGGACCGCTCGAGGCTACCGGAACTCATCGCGGACACTGTACAACAGCGAGCCTGGAATACGGAGTACTCCAGGAACCTCGTCGTTGGTCTACTTCGTTTGACGGACGAGGTGATCCAATACCGCGATCTTCGAGGGCGGTTCCTGTACGTCGACATAGAGAATCACCGTCCAGAAGTAGGCGCCGCAGGGGTTGTTGCTAGGCTGTCGGCCATGCGGCTGGCCGGTGGTTCTAGACAAGTGTCGCCGAATCGCAGTCATCTCAAAGTCACTGGTCAGCACCTAGCCTTCGAGCAGACTATTTGGCCGAACAGCCACGGCGCCTTTGATCTGCTGTGCGTCGATATGGAGCATGGCTCCCGCGTTTATCTGAACAGCGCGCTCGACAAAAGCCCGACCCCGATGCTGTTCGACTGCGTTGGGGACCACATACTCGAATACGAGGTGTTCGCCCAGGGGTTCGATGTCCTACCCTTCACCGTGCGACTTAGCACAACCAACGAGTGTGCAGGCGCTTCCTTCGAGCTCGAGCCTGAAGTCGCAAGTGTAATCTAAGAAAGGCTCTCATGCTGTGTCACTCCGGCTTCTAGGCGCGCCTGGAACCTTGCATTAGCCAGCGCACGCCATAAAGGCAGCTTGGATTGATCGGAGCCGCTGCCACCGAGAAGCCATGTGCGTCGAACGGACATTCTGCAGAAGGATTAGACTATCTGCCCAGCACATTGCTTCTTCCAGGCATCTAATGAAACCGCAGGGGGAAGACCGGCCCCTGTCTGCTCCTTATTCTCCTCGCGTCCCCTTTCCTTGACCCGATTTCTCCCCGGAAACTATACTTGCTCATCCCGCTCCCGCGGCGTGGCGCTCGGGGCGGGCGGACCTCCGCCGGCAGGACGGCCGGCCTCGAATGAGCCGACGCGGCTCGCCTACTACGATGTGAACGGGTACCTTTAGAACTTGCCCCACGACGAACCCTTCATCTCGGTCGTCATCCCCAACTGGAATGGGAACCGCTACCTGCCCGGCTGCCTCGATTCCCTGCGCTCCCAGAGCTACCGCCACTTCGAGGTGCTGGTGGTGGACAACGGCTCCTCCGACGGCTCCGACCGGATGGTTACCGAGCGGTACCCGGAGTTCCGGCTGATCCCCATGGGCAGCAACCTCGGCTTCGCGGCGGCGGTCAACGAGGGGGTCCGGCAGTCGAGGGGAGAGCTGATAGCCCTGCTCAACAACGACGCCGAGGCGGAAGCGGACTGGCTCGCGACGATGGCCGCGGCGGCGGCAGACCACCCGGAGGCCGGCTTCTTCGCCTGCAAGATCCTGCTGTACGACCGGCGCGACCTGATCCACTCCGCGGGCGACTACTACGGCCGGGACGGTGTGCCGGGGAACCGGGGGGTGTGGGAGAAGGACGCGGGGCAGTTCG
>JAJYKO010000284.1 GCA_021788565.1 Chloroflexota bacterium | reverse complement strand
AGAGTACTTGAAGACGTGGAGTCCCGCGAAACCGACAGAACGAAGGAATGTTTCCGTTTCCTGATGCTCCTCGTGCGACTCGTCGGGAAAGCCGACGATGACGTCGGTAGTTATCGCGACGTCGGGCAGTTCTAGCCTGGCCTCCTCAACGATTCGCGCGTACCGCCCTGTGTTGTAGCGCCGGCGCATGCGGCGGAGCACGGCATCCGACCCGCTCTGGAGGGAGAGATGCAGGTGGCGGCAGAGCCGGCCCGTGGTCCAGAGCTCGTAGAAGCGGGGATTCCAGTCCTCGGGCTGAAGCGAGGAGAGACGCACCCTTGGAATGTCGGTCTCCGAAAGGATTCGATCCAGCAGCCGTATCAGGCCAGCGCCGTGGGCTGCATCTAAAGCGGTGGGCGACCCATGGTCGCGATCGTAGGCGGTGATGTTCACGCCGGTCAGAACGGCCTCATGGCAACCCTCGGCCACAAGGCGGCGGATCTCGTCCAGGATGTCTTCGGCCGGCCGGCTGCGCTGGTGGCCCCTCGCCTTGGGGACGATGCAGTAGGCGCAGCGGTTGTCGCACCCCTCCTGGATCTTAACGAAGGCACGGGTGTGGGATGGGGGATGGGGGTTGGGAGTTGGGGGTTGGCTGCCGCCACCATCCAACTTGTAGGGGCGGGGCGCTGTACCCGCCCGCGTCCCCGTCGGCAACGCGCCTGGCGGGCAGGCAGGGCCGCCGGCCCCTACGTCGGTCCCCGCATCGTGGTCGCGGTCGTCCGTCCCCAGTTCCAGCGAATACCCACGTAGCGACTCCACTAGCCGCCTCTTGCCGGCGTTGCCGACCACGGCCGCGACCCCCTCGATGGCCGAGACGGCCTCCGGCTCCAGTTCGGCATAGCAGCCGGCCACGGCGATGAAGGCGTCGGGATTGGCGCGAGCCGCCTGGCGGATCAGTTGGCGGGACTTGCGGTCACCCACGTGGGTGACGGTGCAGCTGTTGATCAGGTAGAGGTCGGCCGGCTGGCCGAATGGAACGATATCCACCCCTGCCTCGGCGAGTTCGCGCGCCATCTCGTCACTTTCGCTCTGGTTCAGCTTGCAGCCAAGGGTGGCGATGGAGGCTGTGAGTATTCGCTTCAAGAAGTTGCGTTCCTGTCTAGGATCATGGGCGTGATGATACGCTCGCCGGCGTCCTTGTTGTGCAACGGGCGGCGGGGCACTAGTCCCCGCCCTACGGTGGAGACTTTACAGCTCTTGGTGGTCCGAATCCACGAGGCCAAGGCGAATCCGCTCCACGCGTATGGGTGAGCCAGATCCCAGCCCGGTCATGGCCGCCGCTGATCCGCCCGGTAGCGCTACCTCGACGTATCCAGAGCTGCCCACAAGGGCGGTCAAGCCCCGTCCCTGGGAATAGTTCTGACTAAGTCCGAGGATCCGATAGCCGCCGACCTCCAACGCCACCTGCCCCCTTGGCAGGTCTTCCTGCCTGACACAGGTGATCAGGTTGCCGAAACGGTCGACGTGGATAACCTCACCCTCGATGGCACCATCCGGTGCCTTCTTGGCAAACGGGACCTCGAAGGACCGAATCGTGTCTACATGTGGACCGAACCTATCCATTGGCTCTCCAAGCGAGAGGTAGGCGGCCACCGGGGCGAAGATATCCCTGCCGTGGAAGGTCCGGCTTGGGTCGGGCAGCCAGTACCGCGGCTCCGCGATCCGCACGACGCGCCACCTCTGTGGGACTTCCACAGGGAAGGTGCCGGCACTATCCACTGGCACGATCCCGTAGCCGGCGGGCTCCCTCTTGTCCGACAGGAGATAGCTGAGCAGCCCGTTGTCAGGAGCCACATAGAGAGCTTCGCCGGTATCCACGATCACGGCGTCGCGATCGCTGCCCACGCCGGGATCGACCACGGCCAGGTGGATGGTGCCGGGCGGGAAGAATCGGTGCACGGTGTTCAACACGAAGGCACCGCCCTGGACATCCTGAGGCGGGATCTCGTGAGTCACGTCCACAAGAACAACTTTGGGGTTTATGCTCAGAATCACGGCCTTCACGGCCGCCACGTAGCCGTCACTCGTGCCGAAGTCGGTGAGGATCGTGATGATAGCTGGGATTGTGGGTTCCAGTTCGTTATCCACCCAGGCCTCCTGTTTCCCACAGCACCACGGTCGCCGCCACCAGCGCCGCTGTCTCCGCGCGCAGGATTCGGGGACCCAGCCCCGCGATCCGCACGCCAGCGCTCCGAGCTGTTTCCGCTTCCTGTCTGGAGAATCCTCCCTCGGGACCTATCAACATAGCTACCCGCAAGTCGCTTGCCTGCCTGTCGCCGGCCGGCGACCTGGCTTCACGCAGCAGTTTGCCCAGGGAAGCTGCTCGCTCCTCCTCCCATGCCATGACGGCGAGGTCCGCCCCGTTCGCGGAGGCGCAGGCCTGATCAAAACCCTCCAGGCCGGCCACCTCGGGAAGGACCGCCCGTCCTGACTGCTCCGCTGCTTCTCGCACGATGGTCCGCCACCGCTCCAGCCGTCCAGCGATATCCGCCCTGGACGGACGGGAGACGCACCGCTCACTTAGCAGGGGCACAAAGCGGCTGACCCCTATCTCTGTACCCTTCTGGAGCACCCACTCCATCTTCTGTCCCTTGAGCAGCGACTGATACAGCTCCAGGCGCACGCCAGGCTCCGTATCCGGCCGCCTACGCTCCAGGACCTCGGCGTCGACGGCGTCCCTGGTGATCAGTTCAATCCGAGCCACGCAGACAAAGCCGCTGTTGTCCAGAAGCTCGACGGTATCGCCCGGGCGGAGCCTCAGGACACGCCCGATCTGGTGGGCTGGTTGCCCCGTGATCTCGGCCCTCCTGCCCTGGATCGTTCCCGGCTCGACGAAGAAGCTACGTTCGCCCACGCCGGCACACCATGGCACGCCAATCGCCGTCGGCCATGGTCTCCTCGATCCGCATGCCAGCGGCGCTCAGGGCCTCGACTACCAGACCCTCTCGCTCTTCGATTATGCCAGATACGACCAGCACTCCGCCTGGAGCGGTCGCGGCGTGCAGTTGGGGCGCCAGTTCGGCGATGACACTGGCAATGATGTTGGCGAGGATGAGATCGTAGCCGCTTTCGGAGGCTGCCTCTTGGATGCTTCCTTGAAGCAACTGGATGCGGTCCTCCAGGCCGTTGATCGCTACGTTCTCCCTGGCCACCTGCACGGCTACCTGATCCACATCCAGCGCCAGCACGGAGGCAGCCCCAAGCTTGGCGGCCGTGATAGCCAGGATGCCGGAGCCGGTCCCGAGATCCAGCACGCGCATGTTACGCTGAATGAGCCGCTCGCACGCCACGATGCACATGCGAGTGGTGGGGTGCAGGCCGGTGCCGAAGGCCATGCCGGGGTCCAGTTCCAGCACCACGTCGTCTTTCTCCGGCTGGTACTCGCGCCAGGATGGTTTCACGACCACACGCTCGCCGATTCGCTGAACAAAGAAGAACTTCTTCCACGCCTCCGCCCAGTCCTCTTCGGCCAGCCTGCCCACTCGCAGTGGCCCGACATGTCGAAGCTGGGAGAGATGCCAGAGGGCCTCTTCCGCGCGTCGCACCCTCGCCTCGGTCTCCGAGTCCTCCGGCAGGTAGGTCTTGACCACCACCGGGCGGGTCGGATCAATCACGATGGCACCGGGCTCCGCGTCCGCGGAGAGCGGCTCCTCCACGGCGACACCGCCCTGGCCAAGGCTGCTGAACAGCTCGGACACGGACTCGACGGCCTCAGGCTCCACCTCGGCGCTCAACTCCACCCAGATCATACCTAATAACATTAGGGCAGGGCTTTATGCCCTGCCGCTTCTCCTTCCCATCAGTTGCGGCAGGGCACAAGACCCTGCCCTACGTCTCCCGACCACCTGTCCCCTGACCGCTGTCCCCCGCCTAGACGCCGAAGGCGTCCTTTACCTTCTCGAAGAACCCCTTGTTCTCCTTGGGTTTGACCTCCGTATCGAAGGTCTCGCCCAACTCCTTCAGCAGCTTCTTCTGCTTGTCGTTCAGACCTGTCGGTACCATCACAGAAACGTGCACCAACTGGTCGCCGCGGCCCTGGTCCCGCAGGTGTGGCACGCCCTTGGCCTTCATCCGCAATACGCGCCCGGGTTGAGTGCCGGCCGGAATCTTCAGCGCAGTGGGGCCATCCACGGTGGGGACTTCCACCTCCGTGCCCAGGGCTGCCTGGCTCACGTTTATCGGAAGGTCGATGACGATGTCGTTGGCCTCACGCCTGAAGTATCGGTGCGGCTTGACGCTCACGACGACGTAGAGGTTGCCGCGCGGCCCATTGTTGGCGCCGGGCTCGCCCTCGCCGGTCAGACGGATCTGCGATCCATCGTCGATGCCCGCGGGGATGTTCACCCTAATCCGTCTGGTCACTTTCTCCCTGCCCTGCCCGTGGCAGTGTTGGCAGGGGCTAGTGACCACGGTTCCTTCTCCATGGCAGGTCGGGCAAACGGTCACGTTCACGAACTGGCCAAGGATGGACTGCTGCACGCGCCGAATCTCGCCACGGCCGTTGCAGCGTGTGCAGGTCACCGGCTGGGTGCCGGGTTCTGCCCCGGAGCCGGAGCAGACGTGGCACACCTCCATCCGAGGCACCTCGAGTTCTCGCTCACAGCCGAAAACCGCCTCATCGAATTCGACCGTGAGGTCGTAGCGGAGGTCGGTCCCGCGCTGCGGGCCGCGCCTACGGCCGGTGCTCGCGCCCGCTCCAAAGAAGGTCTCAAAAATGTCGCCAAAGGGGAAGCCGGCGCCTCCGAATCCCTCGAAGCCCCCCATGCCGCCCATAAAGTTGCCATCCATGCCGGCATGGCCGAACTGGTCATAGCGCGAGCGCTTGTCGGGGTCCACGAGGACCTCGTAGGCCTCCTGGACTTCCTTGAACCGTTCCGACGCCCCGTCTTCGGGGTTGCGGTCGGGATGGAACTTCATCGCCAGCTTGCGGTACGCTTTCTTGATCTCGTCGGGGGAAGCGCTTCGGCCTACGCCCAGCACGTCGTAATAGTCTCGCTTAGTCGCCATCCAGTCGCGTTCCTGTTCCTACTGGTTTCTATCCTGGGATCAAAATTACAGGTTAACGAAGCCAACACCTCGCAATAGCTAAGAATAACCCATGGCAGGGCCAGAATCAACCTTGCGGGCAGGTCGCGGAGTTAGGAGGATGAGCAACGAGGCGATCAAGAACGCGCCAGCTGTGAGCCAGAAGGCGAGATGGTAGCTGCCGAGGCGATCGTAAAGCCAACCGGCTGCGAGCGGACCAAAGGCTGCCGGCACTGCCATGATAGCTCCCTGCATGGCGGTGATGGTCCCGTAGGCGCGCCGGCCATAGTGCCAGGCCATCACCGAGGCACGCAAGGGTGAACGCGCTCCAAAGGCCATCCCGTAAACGACGACGTAGAGATAGAGCCAGGCCGCCGAGTTGGCCAGGTTGATGACGACCACGCCCGCGCCAAGGGTTGCCAGCACAAAGGCGAGCAACCGTTGCGCATCGTACCGATCGCTCAGGCGGTTCAGTAGAAACCTGCCGGGAAGGCTGGCCAGGCCTATCAGGCCGGCGATGCCAGCCGCGAAGACCGGATCGAAGCCGCGGGAGAGCATGAGGGCGATCTGGTGGGCGAAGACGACCATCGCGGCGAGTTGCTCGAGGCCGCCGGCCACGCTCAGGCTCCAGAAGGCCGCATCCCGCAGCGCACGCCCCGCCATCACTCCCTCTGGTTGGGTCTCAAGCGTCGGAGAGGGCTTACTCGGATCCTCGGACTCGACCCTGCCGTCAGGCCGTAGCCCGAGATCCTCCGGATGACGGCGCACGACGAGAGCGTGCAGTGGAAGCGCAATGGCGAATTGAGTCAGCCCGAGGACGAGAAGCGTTTCCCGCCACCCTGCGCTGGCGACGAGCCACCCCTCCATTGGGATGAAGATGGGCGAGGCCAGGCCGCCCACGGTCGTGAGCCAGGCGAGCGCCGCGCCCCGACGAAGCTTGAACCAGTTGGCAACGACGGTGAACGAAACCGGATAGAAGGTGAGGGCGGTCGCGACGCCGAGACCAATTCCCCACAGAAGGTCGAACTCCTCAACGCCATGTGCCCGGGAGAGGCCCACGAGTACGATCCCGCCGATGGCGCTCCCCGCGCTCATGAGGAGTCGCGCCCCAAACCGATCGACGAGACGGCCGATGGGGATGCCGAGTACGCCCGCGACGAGGATGCTGAGGGCGTACGCGCCGGAAAGGGCCGCTCTCGACCATCCCTGGTCCTCGGCAACGGGTGCGAGCAGGACACCGAAGGCGTAGGACGTGGTGCCGTAGGAGACGATTGTCGTAAGTCCGAGAGCTCCGACGATCATCCAACCGAAGAAGATCGACTTTCGGCGCGTTCCTGGCATCGTCTGGACCTCTTTCCAGCGGCTGCCCCCGGTTGGTGCTCCGTCACACGCCATCCGCTAGATCCTGGAATCGAGTTTTCAGTCGGTGCCGGAACGTCACCCGCTAGAGTGTCGATTCCAGGACATCAACAGGCAGGTGACATAACACTGGCGCACTCCGGGGCTAGCCGAGGAGCTTCTCCATCACCATGACGTCGATCCACCGTCCGTCGAGCAAACCCTGCTCGTGATAGATGCCGACCAGGGTGAAGCCGTGGCGCTCGTACAGCCGCTTGCCGGGGATGTTCGTCGGGAAGCCCGCCAGAACCATCTTGTGATAGCCCAGCGAACGAGCACGCGCCTCCAGCGCACCGAGGAGCGAGTCGCCGATACCGCGCCCGCGATGCTCCCGGGCGACGTAGAGCGAAAAGTCGACCACCTGTTCGTAAGCCCGCCGGGGATTGAAGACATTCAGCGAGGCCCAGCCGAGCACGATGTTCGTGCTATCCGCCGCGACCAGGACCGGGTAGCGCGTCCCATGAGCCGCCAGCCACTCCGCCCGCTCCTCTGCGCTGCGCAACTCCGTCTCGAGCGTCGCGACACGGTCCTCGATACCCTGATTGTAGATGCGAGCGATCGCCGCCGCGTCATCAAGCGT
>JAJYKO010000283.1 GCA_021788565.1 Chloroflexota bacterium | reverse complement strand
GGCCCTCAAGTACGGTCCCCTCGGAATCGCGGTCTTCTACGCCGGCCACATTCTGGCGGATCTCAGCTGGCTCAGCGCCGTCGGCTCTACCATCACCGCCGGCCGCAACCTGCTCACTCCACGCGTCTACAAGTGGATCCTCGTGGTCTGCGGGGTCTTCCTACTCGGCCTGGGTGTTTACTTCCTCGTCTCCGGCGTGAACTCCCTACGGGGAATGGGCATCGGAGGATAGGGATCGGGGGTCAGGGGCCGGCCCCATCACGTACCGCACTCCGAGCATTCCATCTCGATCAGGTCCAGCCAGTCGAGGATGTCCTGCTGTGCGGGAATATCGCCGCTGTTCTGTGAGATCATCTGAACCCGCAGCGCACCCCAACGGTCGGTTATGAAGACACCGGCCACCGGCTGCCCCGGCTCACCGCTGAAGTAGACGGCTCGCACTGCGCCCTTCACGTCGGAAAGCACAGGAAACGGCAGTCCCAGCGCGCCCACCTGACCCTGCAGCTCGTCGACGGGTTGCGGACAGATGGCCAGAATCTCCGCCTCGTCCGCTCTGTAGAGGTGATAGTTGTCCGCCAGGTTCCGCAAAAAGTCTTTGCACCCCCCACACCTGGCCAGGTCAAGATAGGCGATCACCAGGTTCACCTTCTGCTTGTAGTCTCCCGGGCCTACTCGCTTTCCATCGAGAGAAGGCAGGGCAAAGCCTGGTACCACCCTATCCATCTCGAGCTTTCTCTCGCCGACCTGCGTCATCTTCGGCCTCCTCCACGTAGTGGTCTCGATCCACGGAGCGGCTTATCCGGCACGAAGTGCGCCATCCCCCCGGTATCTCTTCGCCATTTCCTTTACTGGATGGTCTTGAACTGCCTCTGGGGAGGTCATTCAGCATGGACCCTGCCGAGCAATCCGCGATTCCCTTCATCTACGTCGAGGGCGAAAGAGTGGCCCAGGGGCCACGGCGCCGCGACCTGCTCGGCATCGCCGGCTGGTACCCGATGGCGCGGTGTCCGAGGCTGTCCAAGGGGTCTGGTCGCTCCCCGGGTCCAAGGTCCAGGCTGTATCTTCCAACGAGACGTCTGTCGCCGGTTGATTCGGTCCCGGCGCCGGGCTACAATCGCTATGCCGATCCATCTGGGATCGATCCTAATGCCCGGAGGCGGTCTTTCACGGCGACCTCGCCGGATCGACCTGCCACCGAGCCCTCGCAGGGGAGTGACAGACATGAAGAAGATGACCGAGCAGAACCTGAAAGACGGCTTCGCGGGCGAGAGCCAGGCCCACGTCAAGTACCTAGCCTTCGCGGAGAGAGCAGAGCGGGATGGGCTCCCAAGTGTTGCGCGGCTCTTCAAGGCGGCGTCCTTTGCCGAGCAGATGCACGCCACGGCGCACCTCCGCACCCTGAGTGGTATCGGCACCACCGTGGAGAACCTTGAAGCCGCGATCGGCGGAGAGACCTTCGAGTTCGAGGAGATGTATCCCGCCTACGTCGCCGTGGCCAAGGCTCAGGAAGAACCGAAGGCTGAGAGAAGTTTCCAGAGGGCGATGGATGCGGAGAAGGTGCACGCGGCCCTCTACTCCAGGGCTAAGGCAGCCGTAGAGTCCGGCCGCGATACCGATCTGGGGCCGGTAGTCGTGTGCAGCGTTTGCGGCTACACCGCCGAGGGCGAGGCGCCGGACGTTTGCCCATTCTGCGGAGCCAAGCACGAGAAGTTCGTCAAGTTCTAAGACGGGTGATAGGGGTCGGGGGACTGGGGTCGGGAGACGACCTTCCAGTCCCCGACCCCAGCAATCCCCTGACCCCTGACCCCCGTCCCCTAACCCCTGACCCCAAGTTTCCGCGGGTGCGCTTCCTGCAGGTACGGCTCCCAGCTAAAGTAAAGCGGCGACCAAACCCGCGGGGTCTTTGGCCCCTGATCCTGAACTGGCGCGCCGTGATCCCCGAGACCCCGCGGGTTTCATCCTGCCTTTAGTTTAGTATTCCATGGCTGGTGGACTGACAGGTACTGTCATGTTGAGCACTTGAGGCGAGCGAGCGCAGCCTCAAGGCCCGAGGGACAGCGAAGCTTCTCCACATGGATGGAAAGATCCTTCGCTGACACTCAGGATGAGAGCCAAGTTGGCCATTACGCAGCGATAGCAGCTAAGGAGGGTTCTGGAGATGTTGCTGGGCCTCGATCACGCCATCATTGCAGTCCGGGACCTGCCCGGCGCTACGCAGCAGTTGGAGCACGCGCTTGGATTAACCGTCACCCCCGGCGGAGAACATCTGGAAGACGGCACCTACAACGCCATAGTCCGCTTCGGCGTCGAGTACCTGGAGCTAATCTCCGTTCGTGATCCGGCGCGAGCCGCGGCGAACGAGCGTGGTCAGGCGATCCTGCAGTTCCTGGCGAAAGGGGACGGGCTCATCGGCTTCGCCCTGGGCACCGACGACCTGGACGGCGACATGCTCGACATCGCCGGCCGCAACCTGCGGCTCGTGGGCCCGATCCCTGGGTCGCGGCGCCGGACAAACGGAACGGTGATGACGTGGCAAAGGGCCGCGGTTGCCAACGACCTGTGGGGCCACACCCTCCCCTTCCTGATTCAGCACAACACCCCGCTCCAGGAGCGCAGGCAGTGGGTGCCGCCGGAGGGTCATCCACTTCGAGTGACCGGAATCCCGCTCCTGTCCGTGGCCGTAGCCGAATTGGACCCCAGTATCGAAGCGTGCCGCCACCTCCTGGGAGAACCGCCGGAGGTGGTGGAGGACGTGCCGGCGCTACCCGCCCGACGCGGGCGGTTTGCCATCGGCAGCTTCCGGTTGGAGTTGCTGCAACCAGCAGCCTCCACGGGCGGTCTCGCCGATTTCGTCCGGTCACAGGGAGATGGACTCTTCATGATCAGTCTGTCGGTCTCAGACCTGGACAAGGCCGTGCAGACCCTTCGCCAGAGGGGCACCGCCGTGGGAGACCCGACGCCGCGACGCCGCGCCCCTCTGCTGGACCCGTCCCAGACCCTCGGTGCCCGATTCCAGCTGGTGGAAGGACGGTGACGCGGGGACAGGGGACAGGGGACAGGGATCAGGGATCAGGGGACGGGAGACAGGGGTCAGGGGTCAGTGAGCAAGCGGAGGAAGGCCGTCTCCTGAACCCTGACCCCCGATCCCTGTCCCCTATTGGGCGTAGCCAGTCAACTCCACGTAGCCCTGGCCAGACACGGGAGCACCGTCGCGGGTGCCAGTGACCCGCACGTCGCCCTCCCAGTAGGCAACCCCCGTGGTCTGGAGCGTGTTCAGCTCCTGGTCGGGCAGCACCGGCTCGATCGTGAGATCCAGCCCCTGCTTCGGTAGCCGTAGCGTCCAACCGGAGGGATACCTGGCCCCGGTGTGGGGACTGGTCCAGCTGCCGGTAGCTTTGACCTCGATATCGGCCGCCTCGAGATTCGTGACCTTGCCCTGCTGGTCGGAGTAACTGCCATAGGTGGCCGCCACGTTGCCGGGCTGGTCGCGCAAAACCGTCACCATAGCTTCGGTGCGGTCGGATAGCTGAACGCTGTACCAGTCCCAGCCCCCGCCATTGACGACGATGAAGTTACCCCACTGGTGGTCCATCCAGGCCAGGCCGGTTACCGCCTCCTTCTGACCATGGTCGTCGATGGTCCCCCGTATCTCCATCCGGCTTCTCGAGTAGTAGTAGGAATCGCCCACCGGGCCGAAGGAGATCCACCCCACGCCGTTATGTAGCATGGGCGGCTTGACGGAGTGAAGGTCCAAGTCGATCCCGTACTGTTTGCCCTGCGCCAGCAGATGAGTGTTGCCGTTTCCGTCCCCTTCCATCTGCCAGCTACCCACGGAGAGCTGGTAGCGGCCGTCGCCCTGCACGTTCAGCGATTGAGCGGAGCGCTCCTCGTAGGTGAAGCTGCGTCGCTGGAGATCCGTAATGGCGAAGTGCGCCGCGTATCCCACCGGACTCTGCTCTCTCACCGCCTGAAAGATGACGAACTCGAAGCCATACTCCTTGCCAGATGACGTCTTCAAGTGGCCGGTGTAGTACCACCATTCGGTGAGATCGTTGTGAGGAGCCTCGTCCCTTGGGAAGACGATGGGTTTTGGAACGGCCGGGGTAGGCGTCGGGGCAGGCAGCACCTTCAAGGGCGACGATGCGGCGGACGTCGCGCAGGCCGTGGCCAGCAGGGCCACGAGAAGCGATACGGCGACGAGCACGGCAGCCGTGCCCGACGCTGAAGCGATCGAGCTGAAAGAGCAAAGCCCACTAAATGGTGCATCCGGCAAATCGCCATCACGTTTGTAGCCGCAGCCTTTAGGCTGCGCGTCCTCGTGGGGGTAGACGTTCGCGAACCAACGAGGCCATGCGCGGGCGTAAAGCCCGCGGCTACAAGATGCTATGAAATTGCTGGATGCACCACTTAAGGGGCTGTGGTTGAGACGCTGGGGGATCCGTTCCACAATTTCTGGTCTACCTCTGGGAGAGCCTTCGTCATTCCGGCTCCCGCCGGAAGCCGGCCGGGGCAAGGGTGGCCTGGGGAGGGCGAGGCTCCCGCCGAGCCGCCTGGTGTCCGAAGTCATCGTCTTGGCCTGGGAAGCGGGAGCACTGTGACTTCTTCCATGGGGTAATCCTTCACGTTGCCGGTGACGATCGTAGCCTGGTGCGACAGGGCAGTAGCAGCCACAAGCATATCGGTCGTAGAGAGAGCGATTCCACGTTGGGCGAATTCGTGGCGCCAGCGGCCGGCTTGCCGCGCATCTTCGTACCCTGCCGGCAGGTAGGTACACGATTCCAGAAAGGCGTCGGCCACGCCGGCCTCCGCTGGCCTGACACCTGAATGAATTTCGGCAACGACCACCGCCGACGTGCACAGGGATTCGCCTCGCTCATGGAGGTCCTTAACAAGAGCTACCGAAGACGGAAACCCCAGCAGCCAGTCGATGACGACATCTGCGTCGAGCAGATAACGGGCCATTACTCCCCCTTGCCTGCCAGCTTTTCGGCGAGGCGAAAGTCATCCCCGCGCCGCCTGGATCTAACCCATTCGGACACCTTCTCTGGTGTGCTCCACTCAGGATAGTCGGCCGGATTGAGCGAGCCAGCGGACTCCTTCATAACAGCGGCCAGTTTTTCTCGACGCAGCTTGTCTCGAATGGCCTCCTCGACAAAGTGGCTCCGCTTTCGCTTCCCCGCGATCCTGTCCACCTCCTCGATCAGATCCTCAGGCAGAACCACGTGTGCCCTCGCCGACGTTGCCATGTCCACCTCACCCAATTAAAGCCCACAATAAGTCACATATATGGTACCACAGCTGGAGCGCCGCTTCCCGTAGAGCCTGGGCCAGGGGCGGCCTGTGCTCTACGGGGATGAAGCTCATCACTCATGACTCATGACTGATCTTTGGCAGGCGGCGCACGAGGAAACTCGGCGCCCACCAGTTCCACTTGCCCAGTAGCCTCATGGTCGCGGGCACCAGCAGCGTCCTCACCACCGTTGCGTCCAGAAACACCGCGATGGCGATCCCAAGACCCAGAGTCTTGATTATCACGATGTCCGCGGTCGAGAAGGCGATGCCTACCGCCACCACAATGACGGCTGCGCTGGTGATGATCTTCCCGCTCTTCTCCAAACCCTTGCCCACGCTGGCGGTGTTGTCCCCGGTCCGGTCGTACTCCTCCTTTATTCGTGACAGAAGAAACACCTCGTAGTCCATGGAAAGGCCGAAGAGAATGCAGAACATGATGATAGGCGTCGACGCCTCCACAGTGCCCGTCGACTCGAAGTGCAGCAGCGACTGGAAGTGGCCATCCTGGAAGATGAATACCAGCGCCCCATAGCTGGCAAGGATACTGAGGGTGTTCATAACCACCGCCTTGGCAGGCAACAGAACCGACCGGAACAGCAGGAACAGGATCACATAGATGGCCGCAACCACGAAGCCGAGAGCTCGCGGCGCGTCGGAGTAGAGGATCTGCACGACGTCTATCACCTCCGCCGAGGTGCCTCCCACCAGGAGAGACATCCCAGGCGGCAGCTGCATATTCCGTATGTCCATCACCAGGCTCTTGCTATCCTCCGTGACCGGCGCACTGCGGGTTGAGAGGTCGACCAGGGCCACCGAGCCGCCGGCCATGACGCGTGCGATCTGCTGAGCGTAGGCGTCCGATATCCGGTTGGGGTTCGCGTAGATCAGCTGGTACTGGGATTCGGTGATGCGCGGATCGATATTCACGATGCTGCTCACGCTCGTGACGCGGGGATCCCGCGCCAGCGACCTCGTGAGATCGTACAGTTCGGAGATGTTCTGAGGGTCGAACACGGTCCCCTTGTCGAACCTGACCACCACCATGACCGGCGCCGTCGCGCTCTCACCGAAATCCTTTCGTAGTTGATCCAGGGCCTGGCGAGAGGGGAGGTTTGGCGGCAGGATGTACGCGTCCGGCGCGCTGAACTGCACGTGCAGAAAGGGAATGCCGAGCACTACGAGCAGTGTAAGGGTGGGAATGAACACTCGAACCGGATGCCGCATCACCCATCCGGCGGAGCGTTCCCAGAAGTTGCCCGCGCTCAGCCGATCCCCCAGCACCGGCCAGCGGTTCACCTGAGGCCCAAGGACACCCAGGATCGCAGGTAGCAGCGTCAGCGCCGCCGCGACGCAGAGGACGATACCCACCATACCGACTATTCCGAGGGAGCGGAGTAACATGAACTCGAAGCTGGCGAGTCCGGCGAGTCCCACGAGGACGGAAAGGCCTGAGAAGAGCACGGCCTTCCCCGCGGTGGCCACCGTCGTAGCGATGGCGTGCTCCAAAGAGGACTGTGGACTGAGGACTGAGGGGAGTTCTGGGTTCTGGGTTCTGAGTTCTGGGTGAGGAGGTCGACTGCGCATTCCCTCTCCCTCTGGGAGCGGACCAGTCGTGCTTCCCTCTCCCTCTGGGAGAGGGTTAGGGTGAGGGCTCTCTTCCCATCTCCTCGCCGCCGTGTCCCCCACTCGCTTCAACTCTTCCCGGAAGCGGCTGGTCATGAAGAGCGAGTAGTCGACTCCGAGGCCCAGCCCAAGCATGGTCGCGAC
>JAJYKO010000282.1 GCA_021788565.1 Chloroflexota bacterium | reverse complement strand
GCCGCACACCGGATCTCGAACCAGCCCCGGGGGCGGATTAACGTCGATTCTTGCCATGATTACCTCCTTGTGGGAACCTCAATCCCCGCAAACGACAACCATAGTCTCGCCGACCAGCCTGAGGCGGCGCTGAGACAAATCTGAGCGGATGCTGAGCGAAGCCACCGTGGCTAGAAGCTCGAAAGGGGCTGCACAAGCCGTGCCCGGGCGTAGTTTGGGCGATCCTTCCGCGTGCCAGGTTCATCGGGTGCAGGCAGGCCAGGGCAGCGGAGGCGAGTGAAGAAGGAGTCGTAAGAAGTAGCGCCCCGTTCGTGCGTGCACCGGACACGGACAGGGCGCCTTATGTGAACGCTTCGGCTCCAGTACGCTTCGGGAAGCCGAAACGGGGACAGGGGATTGGGTCGGGACGTAGGCGGGCTAGGCCGACATTGCCACGAGTGCGTCGACCCTCTCGATGAACCGATCGACCACGAACGGCTTCTGAAGGTAGGCATCGGGCCGGGCATCGACAACCAGGTCCATCGCCTCTTGCAGATCGTCTCCCGAGATGACGATTACCGGCACCTCGTTCCGAACAACGCCTTTCCTGCCGCGCAGCAGCCGGAGCAGGCGATAGCCGGACATCACGGGCATGTTCAGGTCGATCACCGCCAGGTTGGGGTGCTGCACGTCGAAGGCGTTCAGGGCTTCCAGTCCGTCGCTCGTGAGGACTGTCTGATATCCGGCCGCCTCCAGGCAGTCGGCAATGAAGTAGCGGAACTCGCTATCGTCGTCGGCCACCAGCACACGCGCACGACCATCGCGGTGTTCCTTCTGTGCAGTGACTCTCCCGTCGTCGTACATCGCTTCCTCCCCGAGGCTCGCGCTTCACCGCGTCAGCCCTCGAATACCCTGGATATTGATCGCTCGGCCTGAGTCAGCCTCGATCCGGACCGGCTTCATTCCCGACCAGCACAATGATCGCCGACGATCCTGAATCCTGGCTGAGGCAGCGCTGAAAGGATGGTGAGAGGGCTGGACGGCGGGCATGGTGAAGGAGGCCCAACCGTGTCCTCGCAGCAAGATTGACCAAGTGGTAAGACTCAGCGGTTGTTTAGTACAGCCTCAGGCGCGATTCAGGAAGGCCGGATAAGATTTGCCTGGGGGTGGTGGGGGAGACGACAGTGAAAAGGAGGCAAGATCAATGTTTGTGAACCTGGTCCATTTTCCACCTATCAGGGATGGGAAAGACGCGCAGTTCCTGGAGTGGTTTGCGTCGTCGAACGCGAAGCTCGCCACGCAACCAGGGTTCATCCGCCGGCTACTGCTGAAGCCGCGTGGGGGTGGAAACTACGTGGCCATCGTTGAGACCGAAAGCCAGGAAGCATTCATGGCGATGCAGGCAAGTCCGCTGCATGCCGAGGTCCACCAGCAGGCTGTGCCCTTCCTGAATGGCAATCCCGTTCCTAGTTTCTATGAGGTGATCATCGAGTAGAAGAAGCTTCGGTGAGAGGGTCGTTTGACCCTCTCACCGAAAGGCCGCGTCACGGCTCGCCTCTGTGATCCTGGGGGTTCTGATGAAAGACGCTACCCCGTTCGCTGGTCCCCTTCCAGCGGTAAAGTGAAGGCGAAGGTGCTGCCCTTTCCCAGTTGGCTCTGCACCTCGATGCTTCCCCCGTGTGCTTCGACTATCGCCTTGGAGATCAGCAGCCCGAGCCCCGTGCCCTTGACCTCCAGGGTGCGTTCGAGCCTGGAGTATGGCTTGAACAGGTGCGTAATGTCCTCTGGTGCGATGCCCACCCCCTGGTCGCTCACGGATACCCTGGCCACGCCATCCGCAGTGTCGACCGTAACCATCACCTCCCCGCCATCCGGGGAATAGCTGATGGCGTTGCCGACCAGATTGCTCACCACCTGGCCCAGCCGGTCACAGTCCCAGTACCCATGGAGTCCCTCGGTTTCGTTATCCAGGAGGACTCGATGGCCGGCCGCTCCAGCCTGATGTGCCTCGACCACTTCCCTTGCGACCGCCACCAGGTCGCACGGGCCGCGGCGGATCTCGAATCGGCCCTGCTCGATGCGGGAGAGGTCCTGCAGGTCGTCCACCAGTCGCGTCAACCGCTGCGCCTGGGCAGGTACTGCCGCCACCATTCGGTCGAGGATCCTGGTACTTGGCTCCCCGGGGCGCGACAACAGTTGGGCGTATCCCGAGAGGACGGCGACCACACCCCTGATATCGTGGGTCACCATCGCCAGGAACTGCTCCCGCTGGCGTCTGGATTCTTGCAGCTCCTCGGCTAGACTCCGCATTCGCTCCGCCTCCCGCTGCTGCTCCACGGCCAGCCTGGCATTCTCCCGAGCGAGACGGCTCCGAGCCCGCGACTGCTCCACTATGGAGATGCCGAGGACGGCGACGAGAAGAATAGTGGCGGTATCGACGGCCCATATCAGGGGATGGAGACCATCTATCCAGGCGTGAAGGCCGATCGCCACCACGGCCAGGGCGGCGAAGACCGCGGCCGCCCGAGGTCTGAATATCCATGCTGCCACCAGCACCGGCAGGGTGAACAGCAGCGGCATGTCGAACCTGGCATGGAGAACGAGGATGTGGAGGGCCAGTATCCCAGCCAGAGACAGCAACAACAGGAGAGCCGCGACGGCCCTCCTGGCGGGGCTCAGGGTCATGGCTTGGTCATATTCTCCTTATCCGGCCCACGTCCTCGCGTTGAACCATCAGTACCACCGACCCGTAACAAAAGAGGTGCCAATCAACGGAGGAAGAGCAAGATGCCCACAAATTAGGCCAGGTCCTTCTTGGCCTTGTCGTATTCCGTGACGCTGATCTCCCCGCTGGCGTATCGCCTCCGCAGGATCTCCAGCGCCGTGTCCTGCCCGGCCGCCTGCGGGCTCGGGAAGAGACGCATGGCTCCCCAGACCACGAGCACGATTACCCCGACCCAGAACAGCAAATCCACTATCATGCCGATCCAGCCGAACCCGAATGCAGCTCCGTATCCCATCATTTTGCTTACCTCCATGGGGTCATACCCGTCTTGATCTACTCGGTCAACGCCGCTACCGCGGGCACGCGGTGAGCGCGCCCGCCCTCCCACAACCCAGTCCGTGCACCGCGATCGTCACTCGCCCCTTGTCTGTCATCGTCCCGCCCACCGTGCGCCGCGTTTCAGCCCGTAGCCCGCTCGTTGATTCTGTGTCCACGAGTGAATCCTCGCTGTCTATCCTGAATTGAGACTGAGACGCCGCTGAGGAAATGGTGAAAGGTTCCAAGAGGGCTAGCCGCTCGCGAGGACGAATGCTCCCGTCGCCACCAGATTCGCGAGCACCAGCGGCAGCGCCACCTTCCAGCCAAGGGACATCAGCTGGTCGTAGCGCAGCCGTGGAAGCGATGCCCGAAGCAGGATGAAGAAGCAGATGAAGACGAAGGTCTTCAGCAGGAACCAGACGATGGGTGGCAGCACCGGCCCCAACCATCCCCCGAGGAACAGGGTGGTTATCATGGCGGAGATGAGGGCGATGCCCAGGTACTCCCCGACGAAGAACATGCCGAACTTCATCCCCGAGTACTCGGTATGGAAGCCCGCCACGAGTTCGCTGTCCGACTCCGCAAGGTCGAACGGCAAGCGCCGCGTCTCGGCGATTCCGGCGATCAGGAAGACTACGAAGCCGAGGAACTGGGGGACGACGAACCACATCCCCCCCTGTGCCTCCACGATGTCGACGAGGCTGAACGACCCGGCAAGCACGACCACGCCCATGAGCGACAGGGCCATGAACACCTCGTAGCTCAGCATCTGGGCGGAGGCCCGCAGGGCACCGAGCAGGGAGTACTTGCTGTTGGACGACCAGCCGCCCAGCACCACGCTGTAGACGCCCAGAGACGACATGCCCAGAAAGAACAGCAGTCCGATATTGAGATCCACAACCTCGATGCCCGGAGCGAAGGGGACGATGGTGAAGGACAACAACACCGTGACCATAATGACCGCGGGAGCGAGCACGAACACGGGTTTGTCGGCGAAGGGAGGCGTCCAGTCCTCTTTGGTGAACATCTTGATCATGTCGGCCATCACCTGCATCAGCCCGAACCGCCCCACGCGATTGGGGCCGTACCGATCCTGCCAAAGGGCCAGCAGCCGCCGCTCCAGCCAGACTAGCTGGGCCGCGGTGAACAGGGCGACGGCCAGGACGCCTATCACGATAAGTAGCGACCGAAGGGTGTCGTTCAACTTGCCCCCCTGTTTTGCGGCGCGCCCGATGCCACGCGGCCGCAAGCGGGGGTGCCTATCCCTCTGCTGGAGATGGATCCACACCCCCGTACCAGTCGACGGGCCGCCCTACATCCGGCGATTGACCCTCACTACGGCTGCCCCGGACGGGCTGTTGCTCGTCACCGCATGCTACTGTCCGCCGCGGTCTTCTTAACCCTCAAGAGTCCCGGCAAGACGGAGACCAGGGCCACCACGATGCCGGCAATCACCGCAGTCCATGTGGCCGTGATGTTCCCGCTGAACCCCAGCACAAAGGGCGAGATGATCAGCAGGATGCCCACGATCAGGTTTACCCAGGAATTCCAGGTCATCGCTGCACCTCCTTTCGGTGCGTTTCCATCTATGTATCCTTGTCGGAGTCTCTCCGCAGCCCGGGCCTGGCTGCAGCCCTGGCCGCGCTCCGTCTCGACCAGGTTGCCGTTCGTTCGCATCGCGAACATAGTGTCTCGTGCCCCGCATCACCGCCTCCTCGCCGTGATCTCTCCGTGTAGCTGCGCCGCTCGCCGATCGCACAGTCCGGGCGAGCCCTACTGGGTGGCCGCCTAGTCCCCACTGGGTGGCCGCCTAGTCCCCACTGGGTGGCCGCCTAGTATCGGGGGCGGGAGTCGCGCCGGATGTCCCCCCAGCCGACAACATCCTGCGCATGGCTGCCGTACAGGATGTTCGCGGCCCGCAGGTATCCCGCTTCATCCCCCTCGATCATCAGCTTGTGCATCAGCACGATCTCCGTGCGCGGCAGGTGCTCGACCGGCTCGACGCACAGCCTGAGACGCAGCTCGCCAGACTCGCGGACCTCCACCGGGCCCGGTCCGCCTGGCACCAGATAGACCCGACCCGCCACGCTCGGGCTGGGAACCTCCAGATACCCCACCTGCGCCAGCCGTTGGCGATCCCTCTCCGGGAGCAGTTCCTCCACCAGCTTGGCTGCCCTCCGTTCGGCTTCGGCATCGGGCTCCTGCGCAGACGACCGCTGGTCGTAGTGCCAAATCCACCAGCCATAGGCCAACACCAGGAGACCGAGCAGGGCGAGGATCAGGAGCCATCCCTGGAGCTGCGTCATCCGCCCCTCACCGGCGGCACCATGACGATCTGGTCTGCCTTCGGGTCGAGCCGATCCAGCTTCCTGGCCGGGGCATCGGGCTGCACGCGAAAGGCCGTTGCCCCTCGACGGCACTGCTCTTCGAAGATCCGCTCCGCCTCCTGCACGGCCGCCAGTGCTTCGGGATCGCCCGTCTCCGCCTGCTTCTCGTCCCACTCCACGGTTCGATCACCCATCACGGATAACACTCGTAACTTGCCCACTCGATCACCTCCTAAAGTCAAGCCGAGGTGGAGACTGCAGCGCTGTGAGTATAGCGGTCGCATATTTTCCCTCGGCTTCAGTTCAAGAAACACCGGCCCTGCCATCGGCAGAATTGGCCCCGGGCGAATGCCTCAAATCGACCCAGGCCTCCATCTCATCATCACCCACCTCGGCTCCGCGGCACTTAACCGGCTTTGCCTGGGTTTCCTCGCCTATCATTGTGTGCCGCGATCCTGAAGCTCTCCTGAGATTTCGCTTTATCCGTGCTGAGCGTTAGCATTCTCAGCTACGCAGCCCCCTCAGGCAGCGGACGGGTGATGATGGCCGTCCCGGCCAAGCGTCGCCACCAGCCCCCCTGGCGCGGCGCGGCGTCCCCCGGCCAGGGGCAGAAGGGAGACGAGAACACCCAGCGGTCCCAGGGACGCGGAGACATCCTGGTAGCCCCGCTCGCCTCGGATGATCCCGCAGACCGCGCGCCAGAAGCCGTCGCTGTGGCGCAGCAGCAGGTAGCAGAGGACCGGGGCCCACAGGTACACGTTGACCCAGCGTCGGGCGGCCAGCAGCTCGGGCATCAACTCCTGGTCCACCCGCCGCTCGTAGCTCGCCAGGTCTCGCGCGCGGCCTGCCAGCAGCTCCCGTACAGCGGCCGCGGCGAGCCTGCCGCTGCGCACGGCCCAGTAAATCCCCTCCCCCGTGAAGACGTCGACCAGGCCGGCGGCGTCGCCTGCCAGTAAGGCTCGCCCCGATTGAATGGGCGAGTCCGGCGGACGGATCGGAAGCCGATGCCCGCGTCGTCGGAGCACCGTGGCGGCGCCCAGCCCACTCCGCGCCGCGAAGCCTTCGTAGAGGCTCCGAATGCCCCTGGCGTCCCACCGGTGGACCGCGCCTCCGACGGAGAGGTGATCCCGCTTGGGAAAGACCCAGCCGCACCCTCCCGCCCCCGCGGTGCCCAGGTCCACCCCGACCAGGCCGCGCCACCGCTGGAGGGTACCCGCGTCTGGGGCCACCTCGTTCTCCCACGCCACGGCGTGGTGGAAGTCCGTGGCGAGTCCAAGGCTTCGCGCCACGACCCCGTTGGCCCCGTCCGCCCCGACCAGCGCCTCGGCCGCGAACGTGCCCCTCTCGGTCCGCACCTCCACGGCGGACGCGCCAACAGCCACGCTGGTGACTGGCGCCCGATCCACCAGGACCGCTCCCGCGCCAACGGCCTGCTGGGCCAGGTAGTGGTCGAAGCGATCCCGCATCACCATGTAGACCAGCGGCTGGTCGAGCTTCGCACGAACTGCCCGCCCTGGCGGAAGGTCACGGCGAAACTGTGGCAGACGTCCTCCACCACCGGGTTGAGGTCGAATGGGACCTCCCGAACGGTCTTGGCCGCGAGCCCCCCGCCACACGCCTTGTAGCGGGGGAGAGGCTCCCTCTCCAGCAGGAGAACCAGCACCCCTGCTCGGGTCAGCTCGTATGCCGCCATCGACCCGGCCGGCCCGGCCCCCACC
>JAJYKO010000281.1 GCA_021788565.1 Chloroflexota bacterium | reverse complement strand
CGCACGCGAACGAGGTCTCGTGGCCAGGGTATGACGGCCGGCGCTATGAATTACTTCTTCGGGCGGCGACCTCTACGTCCGGTGTGCCGCTTAACCGGCTGCGTAGGATCTGAACCGATGACCTTGGCGGCCAGCCACTCCTGCAGCGCCGGAGGGGATTCGTTGATCTCCTCGCGAACCCAATCCGGGGCCAGCTCTACTTCCTCCGGCATCCAGGTGATGTCTGCCGGCCTGATGCCCCTTCGCCAACTGTCCCAGAATGTCACGGCCTAAATCTCCGACAAACCACGTGTAACAAACCGCCTCAAAACGCGCTATTTAGCCCATTATACGACAGCCCGCAAGTCACTGCGCACCCTCCAGCGCCCGCCGCATCTCCGGAATCGTGCCGATCTTCAGAAACTGAAGCATCGTATCCTTGCTCCAGTTCAGCCCTCGCGCCCTCTCCGGCAGCCAGCGCCGGAAGATCGCCACTGCGTGCCGCTCGCCGTAGTGCAGCACGGTTCGCTCGAACTGCTCCCTCAGAAGGCCCAGCCTATCACTGTGGCTCGGTGGCGGCAGCTGCGGGAGCCCTTGCAGCTCGCGCCACAAGTCTCGAATCAGCCACGGGTCGCGGACGGCCCCCCTTCCCACCATGATCGCCGAGCAACCGGTCTCCCTGAGCATCCTCAGACCGGCATCCCGAGACGTTATGTCGCCGTTACCGATCACGGGGACCCGCTCTACCGCCTCGACCACCCGCTTAATCCCATCCAGATCCACCTTCCCCACGAATCCCTGGTCCCTGGTGCGTCCGTGGACGGTGATGGCGGCGACACCTGCCCTCTCAAGGTCCCGAGCCAGCTCCGCGGCGACGATCGAATGCGCGTCCCATCCCAGCCTGATCTTGGCCGTCACCGGGATCGACACGGCGCAGGCGATCCGCTCCGCCAGTCTCGCCGCGACAGCAGGGTTCCGTAGGAGCGCCGCTCCAGCGGAGGAGGAGGTGATCTCGCGCTGCGGACAGCCCATGTTTATGTCAACGAGGATGGCACCGTGATCCTCCAGCCAGCGGGCCGCGTCGCTCATAAGTTGGGGATCGGTGCCGTAGATCTGGTGGGCAAGCGGGCGATCCTCCTGGCTGGTCGCGAGGATCTCGTTGCGCCGGTTGCCCTTCCCGAACAGGACGCTCTCTGGACTCACCATCTCCGTGTAGGCCAGACCCAGTCCACCTAGCGAGCGCAGGATTGTGCGGAACGGCAGATCCGTGTAGCCGGCCATGGGCGCGAGCAGGATGGGAGTCTCCAGCGAGAGGGCGCCGATCTGCAGGTGGGGCGGTTGCGTCGAAATCACTGTGTCAGCGAACTAGACAGCCTGCTCCGAGCTGTAGGGCTCCATGGAGAGGGTATCCCCGTTCGGCCCCCGCCTCACGGTGAGGCGCGTCTGATCGAGTGCCGAGAAATCATCAGGATCCATGATAAGCAGGGGCCTACCCATGAAGGTGATGACTCGATCGGTCGATCGGGGAAAGGCGAGAGACAGGTGGGCGCTACTGCGTAGAAGGTTCAAGCGGAGGCCGACTCGCGCGGCGCCCTTTCTCAGCTCGGGCCGTCCTTCCATAGCAGCCTCCAGGCGGGCGAGGATCAACTCCCTGGCGTCGTCGGAAATCTCGAACAAAGGGCACCTCCGGCTCTGAACGCGAACATGGTTAGCGATCTCACAGGGGACAACATATTATACTCCATGTTCGCCCTCTCTGCCCCGGTGCCCGGCCCGCCCCCTCCCTTCCCCAACCCTCCCTTTCTCAGCGTCGCCGCGTCTCCGCGTCCCCTACTCCTCCGACTCCTCGTGGGGGCCGGCGAACGGACCTGGTAGCTTGCGGCTGAGGGTGCCTAGCCGGTGGGCGCTCTCCTCGATCCGGTGGGCGCCCTCCTCGATCCGGTGAGCACCCTCCTTCAGCCCTGTCTCGACCTGCCCGGCGATCCGCTCCGCAGCCGCGGCCACCGCCGTCGTGGTCTTGCCGATGTGCCTCCACCGCTCGTATCGGCGCCGCACCAGGCGCGGCGTCGGTTCCGCCACCAGGGCTGCCAGCTCCTCTCTCACGGCGCGCCTGAGCAACAGAGCGGCCCGGTCGTGGTCCACGTGCGCACCGCCCTCCGGCTCCGGCACCACGGCGTCCGCCAGACCCAGATCCAGCAGATCCTTGGACGTGAGCTTCAGCGCCGCGGCAACCTCGGAGGCATGCCGGGAATCGCGGTAGAGGATCGCCGCGGCCCCCTCAGGAGCGATGACCGAGAAAATGGCGTTCTCCATCATCAGCATCCGATCGCCCACCCCCAGCGCAAGGGCACCGCCGCTGCCCCCCTCGCCAATGACGACGGCCAGGATCGGCGTCGGCAGCTCGGACATCAGAGCCATGCAGTGCGAGATGGTGCCGCCGAGCCCGCCAGCCTCGGACTCCTCGCCCGGATCGGCACCTGGGGTATCTATGAGGGTGAGGAGAGGCAGGTGCCACTTTGCCGCCAGCCGCATCGCCCGCTGCGCCTTTCTGTACCCCTCCGGGCGAGCGCGCCCCCCACGTCGCTCATCGCCCTCGCAGCTTCCACGCTCCAGGGCGACGATCATCGTCGCCTGCCCATCCAGGTCCGCCACGCCACACACTACCGCGGGGTCGTCTCCAACCACGCGGTCGCCGTGAATCTCCACGAAGGAGGATGCCATCCTGTGGATGTAATCGAGAGAGGTGGGCCGGTCGCAGTGTCTGGCCTTCGCCACCGCCGCCCACGCGGCGGTCACCTTCTGCGTGGCCGGCGGCAGAGCGCCGCGACCCGACAGCTTGAGATGTCCGCTGCCCGCCAGCCGAAGAAGTTCCCCGATGATGGTTTTGCTCTCCGGTCTCGGCACTATGGCGTCGATCTGCCCGTGCTGCAGCAGGAACTCAGCGCTCCGGGGCGCCTCGCCCTCCCCTGGCGCCAGAGCTTTCGCCACTCGCGGGCCGGCGAAACTGATCAGCGCTCCGGGCTCCGCCAGCAACACGTCTCCAAGGGTGCCGAAACTGGCATACACGCCGCCGGTAGTGGGATTAGTGAACAGCACCACGAACGGCATCCCCTTCGAGTGAAGCCTGGCCACCGCGGCGGACGTCTTCGCCATCTGGGCCAGCGCCAGCATCCCCTCCTGCATCCGAGCGCCGCCGCTGCAGGTCACCGCCACCAGGGGCAGGCGCTTCCTGGCGGCCAACTCGCAGGCCGACGCAACCTTCTCGCCGACGACCGACCCCATGCTCCCGCCGAGGAATTTGAAATCGAGTACGGCCAGCACAGCGTTCTGCCCGTCGATGCGACACACTCCTGTGACAATGGCATCCGCCAGCCCCGTTTTCTTTCGCGCCTCCTCCAGCCGCTGAGAATAGGGTATTCGATCGACGAAGCCAAGGGGATCGGTTGGATAGAGGTTGGACAGGGTCTCCTTGAAGCTACCGCCGTCGGCCAGCATCGCTATCCGGTCGCGAGCCGAGACCGAGTAGTGCCTTCCGCAGTGCGAGCACACTCTGCAGCGAGCAAACAGCTCATCACCTGCCAACGAAGAGCCGCAGCCCTCACAAACAGGCTCGGCTTTGGAACCGTCTGTTTCCTGGCGGTCTTCCTCGCCATGTCGAACGTGGTCGAACAATCGTGCCATCGCCTCCTCCTCTTGCGTCCCTCCTACCAGCCCCCGGCCTCGATTATAGGCCGCTCCCCCGAGGTGTCAACAGAACCGGACGCCGTGCTATAATCCCGAACCTATGAGCAACAGTTCGGATCCATCGCTAACACTGCTGACCGAGGCCGCCGTGGCGGCGGCTCGCGCCGCCGGCGACGTCCTCGTCGCCGAATTCGGCAACGAGCGGCACATCGAATACAAGGGACTTATAGATCTGGTGACCGACGCGGACCGTCAGTCGGAACAGACCGTCGTTTCGATACTCCGTGAGCACTTTCCTGACCACCAGATCCTTGCGGAAGAGGGCACGTCCGGAGGGACGTCTCCCCGCTACCGCTGGATCATCGATCCCCTGGACGGCACCACCAACTACGCCCACCGATACCCGCATTTCGCCGTCTCCATCGGCCTGGAGCAGGACGGGGAGATTGCGGTAGGGGTCGTGTACGACCCCGTGCTGGACGAGCTGTTCACCGCGCAGTCGGGTAGCGGAGCCTACCTCAACGGCCGGCAGCTCCACGTCTCTCGGGCCGAGAGGCTAAAGCGCTCGCTGCTCTGCACCGGGTTTCCCTACGACCACAGCTTCCTGAAGGCCAGCCTGCGACGGTGGGACCAGTTGGTGCGAGATGCGCAGGCCGTCCGGCGCGACGGTTCGGCGGCGCTGGATATTTGCTACGTGGCCGCCGGGCGCTTCGACGGCTTCTGGGAAGACCGTCTCTTCCCGTGGGATATGGCGGCCGGGATGCTCATCGCTCGCGAGGCCGGCAGCACCGTGACCGATTTCCGAGGGTCGCCACCGAGCGTGTATCGAGGCGAGCTCGTCGTTAGCAACGGTCTGATCCACGAGGCCATGCTGACCAGCATCGCGGCCGCCGACGGCATGCAATCGACGCTTTAGGAGGACTTATGTCAATCGAGATCTGGCTAAACGACCGCTTCGTGCCCTACGAGGAAGCAACCGTCCCCATAGATGACCGAGGGTTCCAGTTCTCCGAGAGCATCTACGAGGTCATCCACGTCTATGCCGGGCACCCCTTCGAGATGCGGCGCCACGTGCGCAGGCTCGAGATGGGCCTCGACGCCCTGGAAATCGATCTGGGGATGAGCATGGACGAACTGGCAGAAAAGTGCATGGAGGTGGTGCGCCACAACGGCCTCGTGGACTCTATGATATATATTCAGGTGACCGCGGGCGCTGCGCCGAGGATCCACCTCCGGCCGAAGCAGCTCACCCCCACCCTCGTCATCATCGCTAGCCCCGCGCCCCCCGTCTCCCGCGAGTGGCCGGACGGCGGCATCGACTGCGTGACGATGTCCGATACCCGGTGGAGCGGATGCTACATCAAGACCACCATGCTGCTGCCGAACACCCTCGCCAAGCGAAAGGCAGTCGCATCCGGTTACTCAGACGCCATCTTCGTTCGGGATGGCTACGCGGTGGAGTCGACCGCCTCGAACCTCTTCGCCGTGTTCGACGGCACCCTGTGGACGACGCCCGCCAGCAACTACATCCTGCGCGGCATCACGCGAGAGGTGGTGCTCGAGCTGGCGCAGGAGGCCGGCATTCCGGTGGAGGAGGCGCCGATACCCGTGGACAGGCTGTTCGAGGCGGACGAGCTGTTCGTCACGGGCAGCGGCGCCGAGATCGCCTGCATCACCTCCGTGGATGGCAAGCAAATCGGCGCCGGACGCCCAGGTCCGGTGATCAAGCAGCTGCGCGAGGGCTTCCGCCAGCGCACCCTCGCCCAATAGGGGCCAAACATCCGCAGTCCGAGGCAAGCTTGCCTCGGACTGCGTGCCGTACTATACTTTTCTCAGCTATCCTTGGTGTAAACCACCTATTCCCCCCACCTCGAACAGGAGGCACCCTTGACCGCCAGGTACCATCTCTGGATCAGCGGCTGCCAGATGAACCAATCCGATGGGCGCTGGCTTGCCGACAGCCTGGAGGGAGCCGGCATGACGCCCACGGAACGGTTCGAGGACGCCGACGTCGCGATCCTCTACACCTGCAGCGTGCGACAGAGCGCCGAAAACCGCGTCCACGGGCAGCTCGGCCATCTCAAGTCGCTGAAGGCACGCCATCCGGACATGGTTCTTTGTGTCACTGGGTGCATGGCCGGGGCCGACCAGACCGAGCTTCGGCGGCGCTACCCCTTCGTGGATCTCTTCGTGGCTCCCACTGAGATGGAGAGCCTGCCCGGAAAACTCCTATCTTCACCGAGGCTCGCGGAATACTGCGTTCCGGCCCCAACGGAATACGGCGTGGCCGTGCCCGTCTCCGCGGGCGTGACTGTGATTCGGGGGTGCGACAAGTACTGCACCTACTGCATAGTCCCCTACCGGCGCGGGCCCCAGATCAGCCGCGACGTGGGGGAGGTCGTCTCCGAGGCGAAAAGCCTGCTGACCAGAGGCGCCAGGGAGATCGTGCTGCTGGGACAGACCGTGGACGCCTGGGGTCGCGATCTGACTCCCCCGCAACCATTCTCGGGGCTTTTGCGGGCGGTTGCCGCGCTGCCGGGCCTGGTGAGGCTCCGTTTCCTCACGTCACACCCCGACGACTTCACGATGGACATCGTCGAAGCGATGTCGGAGTTGCCTTCGCTGTGCGAGGATCTGAACCTTCCAATCCAGGCGGGGGACAACGCCGTCCTGCGCAGGATGGCGCGACCGTACAGGGTGGATGACTATCTGGCCCTGATCGACCGCATCCGAAGCACGATCCCAGAAATCGCCCTCTCCACCGATGTCATCGTCGGCTTCCCTGGCGAGACGGCCGAGCAGTTCGAGAATACGATGAGGGTCCTTCGCCAGGTGGAGTTCGACGTCGTCCACGTCGCGGCCTACTCTCCGAGGCCGGGCACCGCCGCAGCGCGCAAGATGACGGACGACGTTCCAGCCGACGAGAAGCATCGGCGCCTTCAAGAGGTAGAGCAGCTACAGACCGCAATAGCCAGCCGGAAGAACGCTCAGATGGTTGGGGGCACCGTTGAGGTGCTCGTCGAAAAGAAGGAGAAGGGCAAGTGGTCCGGAAGGACCCGATCGAACCGGCTCGTCTTCTTCGAGAGTGCGCGCGAGCTGACCGGAGAGCTGGTGAACGTGGCGGTAGAGCGGTCGGGCACCTGGTCCTTGCAGGGAAGTCTTCTCACTCCCCCACAGTGAGGTTTATCGTGACGGGACCGTCGTTGTGCAGCCTGACGTCCATGTGGGCCTGGAACTGCCCCGTCTGGACCCTCACTCCGTAATCCGCGACGAACTCCCCGAAGCGCTCCACCAGCGCTCTCGCCTTGGACGGTTCCGCGGCCCCCACGAAGCTCGGCCGGCGCCCTCGGCTCGCGTCGGCGTACAGGGTGAACTGCGAAACGACCAGCGCGTCTCCGCCCACAT
>JAJYKO010000280.1:3739-7079 GCA_021788565.1 Chloroflexota bacterium | reverse complement strand
AACCCAGGTACCAGCACCCGGCCTGGGGAACCAAGGCGTGGCGCCAGGAGTACGCCCGGCGCTCGGGGGTGGAGCGGAGCTACAACCTGTTCAAGAGCCAGAACGTCATCGGCATGACGAAGGCGGAGTGGCCTGGGTCAGGCGGCCAGCCTGGAGCGACAACTTGTTCAGGGTCCCCAGGCGCAACTTGTACCCCACGCCACTTATCCGTAGCTTCACCGCACTGCCGCACTCCGCTGACTCGGGCACCACGTCCCCTAGCGGAGACTACTGTCTCCCGTCGAGGACACTTGTCTCCCTGCGGGGACATCATGTTATACTTCTACGGTGGACATGTCGAGACCGTATGCTTCTATTCTCCCCCCTACCGAAGGTGCCGTTCTGGTCGTCCTGGCCGGCACAACCAAGCCCCTTAGTGGTCGTGACCTTGCACGTATTAGCGGAGTCTCCCCGAATGGGGCCTGGAAGGCATTGCGGCGTCTCTCGGAACATGGCGTTGTCAAGGAACAAGCCGGTGGAGGACGCGCCACGCTCTACACCCTGAATCGCAATCATCTCGCTTCCGACGCTATCCTGACGCTGACTCGTTTGCGGATTGTGCTTATAGATAGGCTCAAGGAGCAATTAGGGACTTGGCCGATTCAGCCGTTACATGCTTCAATATTTGGGTCAGTTGCTCGGGGTGACGGTGGTCCAGCCAGTGACGTCGATATTTTCGTTGTGCGGCCCAGGGCTGTCATAGAAGATGACGTGCAGTGGCGGTCGCAGATCGACGCGCTATCAGATGCGATTCTAGCGTGGACAGGCAATCCCGCCAGCGTGTCCGAAATCACAGGATCTGACATCAGGCGTCTCCGTATGGAGCAGCCAAAGATCGTCGATAGCGTCATCCGGGAGGGGATCCTACTAGTTGGGGAATCGGCGACTCACATGCTGATAAAGCGCAAGTGAGCTCTGCTCGCGCGACAAGAAGCCGGACGCAAGCTTGCGGCAGCGTGGAGGCAGCAGCTAAACTACGGCGCGCTGAGCAGTTTGTGGAGGTAGCAAGGTTAATTGTGGATGAGGCAGAACCCGACCCAGATTGGGTGAGCGCAGCTGCGGCGCTGACGGTTCTGGCCGGCATTTCGGCCTCGGATGCAGCGTGTTGTAGAGCTTTAGGCCTGAGGTCGCGAGGCTTGGACCACCATGATGCAGAGGCTCTCTTGCAACAGATCGAGCCCAGGGGAAGGCAAGCAGCCGTGGCTATGCGGAGGCTTATTGCCCTGAAGGACGATGCTCATTATGGCTTTTACACCGTGTCAAAGCAAAGTCAGGCGGCAGCACTGCGGCAAGCGGGCAAGCTCATTGAATTTGCCCATGAAGTACTGCTTCGCTGAGGCGGCTTTGCGCCGGTGTGGAGCAAAGCGTTCGAGAGAGACAGCAAAACGCCCGGAGAGCAATCTCCGGGCGTTTTGCTGTCTTCTGGGCCCCTGGAAGTGAAAGTCAGTCACTCAAGAAACGAAGAACGCGCGCCGAGGCCATCAAGTCACCCCCTCGCTATACCCGATTCATCCTTGACTTGGCAACTACGGTACGCGAGCTCCTGCCTGTCGCGGTTGTCCCGCCAGCAGGGCGCCCAGCAGAAAGACGTTCAACCCTCGTAGCGATGAAATCGACCATAGCGGCTGGAATTGGAACCTCTCTCGTCAGAGGCTCAATGCACGCCGCAATCCCCTCTAAGGTCACCCGGACGACTTCACTGGCTTCCGCCGCCGGCAATCCCCAGGATGCCCCTTCGTCCATGATGTCAGTGGCCGTAATTGCGTGTATACTTCGCTTACCATTGACCCACATGCCAAGGTTGTCAGTCAAGTCCTTAAGACCCTCTGGGGTCGGCACATTCCTGTAAAAAGTGGTAGGGGTAAGGTCGTAGGCCGAGGCTAGAGACGTGCTGCCATCTGGCAGATGGACGATCGAGAGGTTCCTTGCATGAGCATCGGCATTGCCCACCGCGACATTGAGCACTGTGAGTGCCAGGAGTTTATAGCGATCACTTGGGGCAGCAAAATCGGCTAGCACTGCTGCAAACTGTCGAAGACTCGGTCCGCCTTTGTCCTGGTATTTGCGGTCTGGCCAAGAAGAGCAGTCGACACCCAACGCCTGGCAGGCGTCTTCCTGGTGAATACGCACGACACCCGCGCTCGTCAGCTGGCGATCACAGCGAGACACTACGATGAGCGGTCGCCCGTCGACGTCAATGACTTCGGCATCAAGGTCGGTAAGGTCAAGGTGCCTAGCTAGATTTAGGCAAAATGACTCGGCCGCCGCGTAAGCATTGAGGCGCATATCTTGCGGCTTGAGAATGTGAGTCGACGGGGCTCCGTCAACCGGTCGCCCCCAAGCCCCATCTGGCGTTTTCGCCAAGAGCAACTTCTCTTGGACACCTGGCAAGGACGCCCGTACTTCGTGGTCTGCTCCAAGCGGCCGTTCCTCGAGCCGCGCGATGAGCCGCTCCAGGTCCTGGTCCGCCAAGGGGTCGACCCGGCCGCCAGAGCCGGGGCGCGGACTCCCGTTCGGCTGGATCACTACCGCGCCAGCGCAGTCTCGCCCGATGGCAGAAAGTAGCCCGAAGCCGTCGCCACGGCGAACGGCGAACTCATCTGAGAGTCTGTCGCGGATTTGCCCCTCGGGAAGAACGCCGTCGAAGTACGCTCGAACCAAGTCGCCTCGGGGCCTTCGAAGACTGTTGAGTGGCATCGAAGTGGAAAGCACCACCGATCCGCTACGGAAACGATGCTCGGCCTCATCGGTAAAGTCAAAGCGCAGCTTGCCATACTCCGGCTCACTCAGTGACCCGATCAAAGTCCCATACAGCCAAACGTCGAGTGTGGGACGACTAGTCATGGGTACTTCCGCGCTGCACGACCGCTAACTCGAAGCCTAGCTCTCGCAAGAAGGCGAATGTGCGCTGGATCTGCGCCGTGGACAGGCCAGCTTCCATACGGGTCAGGTAGGTCCGCTGACAGCCGAGCCTGACAGCCAATGCCTCTTGCTTGAACCCCTTGCTTCGCCGGGCAAGAGCGAGAGCTCGGCCAAGTTCCGAGGGATTAGCCGCCCGCCACTCGCTCTCCTCTGTTGTGCTCATATCTGCACACTACCACAATCTAAGGGTTGTGTCAATATGCGCACAACGGCCAAAATGGGCCTTTGTGCCAATCTGTGGAGCCGGCGCTGGGGTGCGGGTGCCGGAACTTCATCCGCACCAAAGCCCAAGGCAAGATGTACGGTCAGGCCGGCCAGCCGGTGCGGTCCCAGCTGGCGCTCCTGCCGTAGCCGGCGGGGCCCGTGCCTCCGCTCGCAA
>JAJYKO010000280.1:0-3729 GCA_021788565.1 Chloroflexota bacterium | reverse complement strand
CAAGTGGCGGCGCAGAGGGGATGCCATCGACTGAATCGGGTCGCACCTCGACACCGTTGCTTGCGCAGTAGGGCAGGCGATCGACTGCCTGAGGTGGCGGCCCAGTAAGGCGGATGGTGACGAGACGCAAGAGCTGCACGACGCAAGCATGATGTTGCCGCGAAGGCGGGAGCGCTCATTGTCAGTGATCAGGTGATAGGGCCAGTCGCGGTTCGGCACCAAGGCCGCCCCGCGCGGTATTGCCATCGGTGCCCCAGGCGGGGGGCAGACCGAGCAGGGGACCAGCGAGGCTGGTGGGGCTGGGGCAACAGAGTCTCCGGAGTCCGCTCCGAGGCCGGGAAAGCCCGAGATCACCGTCTCAGTCACTTGAGATCCAAAAGTGTAATAATTGGGAAAGTGCACTGTAAAGATCGCTCAGGACCTCACAGGAATCGCCCACTTTCTACGGTCTCCGAAAAGTCGCAAAACCCTCGATCGGGAGCCTTTGGCGAATTTCCGCCTAAACATTGGCGACTTTCGCGGAGCAGACGCCCGGAGAGCAATCTCCGGGCGTTTTGCTGTCCAGGGGCCGCGTTTCCCGAGCTCGAATACGGTCGAACGCGCCTTCAGCGGACCCCGAATACGAGTTCAGCCCTCACGGGGACGTGCGGAATCCTCGGAGGGCTGGACTGGACTCGCGGAGGGGGCTCTGGGTCAGGCGGCCAGAGCCACCTGGCCTCGATGGCGCGGCACCTTAGGCGGATGAGCCGCCGCCTCGCGATCCAGGTGGCGCAGATGGAGGTTGACCGACACCCAGCCGACAAGCGAAAGCAGGGCAACGTTGATCGCGCCTCGCAACTGGAAGTGCTCCTTCGTCATGCCGATGACGTTCTGGCTCTTGAACAGGTTGTAGCTCCGCTCCACCCCCGAGCGCCGGGCGTACTCCTGGCGCCACGCCTTGGTTCCCCAGGCCGGGCGCTGGTAGCCCATGGGTGCGTACTCGGCCCTGAAGGTGCCCGTCTTGAGGCAGCAGGCCTCGTCGTAGCCGTTGTGGTTGCCTTCGCAGACCGCCAGCTTGGGGTCGCGCCCCCGCATCGACCCTGGAACCTTGGGGCAGCCCATCTTGCGGCCGCGGAACAGCGGCGAGCTCACCCGCGCCTTGGTGGGGGTCGGCTGCCCATGAGCCACCAGAGCGTATTGCTCACGCTCCTCGACATCCCGGCAGAACTGCTGCCACCTCTTCATGCCCTCTGGCGTGTTCTTTTCCCCCACCCCCGGGGCGACCAGGTTCCAGAGGCGCGGAGGCAACGACGGCAGGTAGGGCCGGCCCTGCAGGACGGGGCAACCTCGCCAGTCGGGGTCCCGCTTCGCTTGATCCTCCTTCAAGTCGAAGACCGGAAATAGACCTCGCTCTCGAATACCGTCCAGCCACCTCCGCCCACCGGAAAACCCCCGGTCGGCGATGACTGCCTTCGGCCTATCGCCAGCTGCCAGCAGCCGGTCGAGCAACTTCAGAGCCACGGGCCAGTCGTTGTGATTGGCAGGACGAGTGTAGGCGCCGTAGACATACTCACGGCCACCCTGAGTCAGGACTGCACTGGTGTTCAAGTAGCCGAGCCACGACTCGTACCGGGCCTGGGCGTTCTGTAGGGGGGACTGCTCTTGGGGGCCCACCCCGTCGTCGAACGAACTCACGCCTTTCTTCATCTTCCGCCACCTGGCTTCGCGGTCGGAGGCAAACTTGCCAGCCTGGATCGACTTCTGGCTCACCGGACGACACGCCGCCGGAATCTTGGTGGTGTCCATGGAGATGGTCGAGTCCGGCGGCATGGGCGGAGCGCTGCTGTGGACCAAGCGGAATCCCAGCTCATCGATGGAATCCTCCACATTGGTGCTGCCCAGGAGCTCACGCAGGGCGACGGTTTTCGCATCGTCTTCTCCCCGAGAGGCGCCCAGGGCCCTGACCAAGGCAGCCTTGGTCCGGTACAGCTGCCACACTGACGGTGCCGTGGAGGCAGATCGGCGCCGGTGTGAGGGACCCACAGGTTTCCCAAATAGCTGGACCAGCTGGCCTGGAGTGGACTCGCGGCTCAGCGTTCGAGCCAGGCAAGTAATTGTCTTCCCCCTCTGCGTGAGTGCTTGGTGCGCGAGCCCGCCGACCAGGACGCGCACCGGGACTAGGCCGCGCCCTCGCCGGGGCTGAATGGCTTCGTCCAACGCCTCGAAGAACGTGGCGTTCGGATCGAGGAAGTCTTCGACAATGTCTTGCAGGACTACCCGATCCATCAGGCGACGCCCCCCAGGAGGCGCGCCCTGCGGACCGGATCCGCGGGGGAGTTGGGACAGGGTGTCTGCCCCTCGTCGACCGAGTGCATGGACTTCAGACCGGCAGCCTGGAGGAAGACACGTAATTGGTCCCACCCCTCGATCTGCTCTCGAATCCACGCCCTGCGCAGCCGGCTCGGCGTGACCCGCAGCCTTGGATACTGGCCCCGCATCCGGCGGATGAGCATGTCGGTCAGCTGCGACGTCTGGCCCACGGCCACCGGCGGTGGGTACTGGGCGATGAGGGCGTTGTCCCCTGCCCTCGCGGCCAGGGGCTCCAGGTCGGCGGCGAACCTCGCCAGCACAGGGACCTCGCGGGACGCTTTGGGATTGGTAACTCGGACCCAAAGGCCCGCGCCAGGACGGCGGAACACGTCAGGGCCTGCGACATAACGGCAGTCCACGCTGTCCAGCCCCGCCCCGCGACACAGCAGCAGCATCGCCCGGACGCGATCGCAGGTGTCGTTGTTACGGAAGGTCTCCGCAGCGTTGAGGGCGATCAGGAACTCGCGATCCCCGGTCGGCTCCAGCCCCCCCGGCGGGGAGATCCGCTTGCTTGGGGGAAACAGCTTGGGGAAACCAGTCCTGAAGCTGCCGAGCTGCGACTTGTACGAGATCTGGGACTTGTAAGTGACGTGGCCCTCCGACAGCAGCGCCGACCGCTCAACCTGGATCTCGTCCAAGGCGAAGTCCGGGTTCAGTCGGTCCGGATGCTCACCGGCCAGCCAGTAGACATGACGGGCCAGGGTGCACCTCCTGCCATCGAGGAGGCGCTTGGAGTCGCTGGTCCGCCGCGGATCAGCGGCCAAGATCTCGACGAACAGTGGCAGCGCCAGCTCCCACTGCGCATCGTCAGTGGCCAGCTTGGGACGGTACGATCGCTCCGCCACCGCCCGGTAGGGGTTGCCGTCAGGCAATGCCATCAGCGCCGCCACAGCCCCAACCGGGAGGCCGCTGGCTACGCCAGGCAACTACCCCCTGTCTGGTGGCTGGTTCCACCGCCATCGACGTCCCCCACCATCTGCAGGTGGAGTCGGACCACTTTCGGTGAGGTGGCCGGGACCCGGCATTCAGTGGGCGTCGACATGGCCCACCCAGGCTGCCATACCTCAGGCTTCGCGTCAAACGCCTCCATCGGCCCCCCGGCGGGTCAATGGGCAGCGGTATACGTGCGCACGTGATGCCGGGACCCCTTGTAACAATTTCGTCAGGTCGGGCCAATGGGGTGCCGCACATCTCAGGGCCCACAGCGACTGCCCAAGGAGGTGACCGGCCGCCCGGCCGCTGGATTGGGAACGCCTCTCCCCGGTTGGCGCTGGAATCCGGTCCCCCCCGGGCCACCAGGCCGAGCCCGGAAGCCGATCGACTGGCGGTCGGCCTCGATAGGGACCCACGCGCGGGCCTGGCGAGCGTCCACCACCACCG
>JAJYKO010000279.1 GCA_021788565.1 Chloroflexota bacterium | reverse complement strand
GCATGTTGCCCAAGGTGTGCCACGGCAGCCTGCTGGCGCTCCCGTGCCCTCGACTCGCTGGCCAATTCAGTCGACTCAAGCCCCGCCTGCTGAGCATCGCTGGCGTGCAGCCGGCCATGATAGCCTTCCATATGCGTTCACTCAACTCCAGTCCTGCCACCGACGCTATGCGCCGAATCGACGGCGCGATCGGCAGGAAGAACCATTCACGCACAAACCGGGCGACGAGACTGGTGCGTGACCTCAAGGCCACGTAGCCTAATTGAAGGCGCCCTGAAATAGTTTGTCAAGTCAGCCGCCATCAGGAATTCTAACAGATGCCTCGAGGGAAGTGGGACGAGTCGACTGAAATCGCGGCGAAGACGGCTCACGCACGAATGTCCACGGTTGATGCGTGACATGGCTGGCCCAAAGACGTATCCTGGTATCCAGCCCCTGTGGATCGTAACCCACCGGACAACACACGGTCGGAGGTGAGCTGTGGCAATCTCGGCTGAAACCATCGATTCCGTCGCCTACCAACTGTTGTGGCGCGCCGCCATTTTGCTTCCGGCGGATGTGAAAGAAGCCCTGAACAGGGCTCGCGCTAGCGAGGTGGATCCAATGGCACAGCGGCAGCTGGATGCCATCCTCACCAACGTGAGGATGGCGGAAGAGACGCGCACCAGCATTTGCCAGGACACCGGTGTACCCCTCTTCTTCGTGAACCTCGGAACCGCTTGCCGGATCGAGGGCGACCCAGCGGCTGCATTGAGGCAGGCTGTGGTCCGAGCAACCGCGGACATCCCGCTGCGCCAGACTGTAGTTCACCCCCTCGACTTCAGCAATCCCGGCACCAACACTGGTTGGGGGACCCCCATCATCCACTACGACCTCATTCCCGGGGCGCCGTACCTGGAGATCACCGCGACAACCAAGGGGTTTGGCGCGGAGATGCGATCAACCTTAGTCTGGATCCTGACCAGCGAGGACTCGCGAAAGGCAGCGCTTAAGGTAGTACTGGACACGGTGGAAGATGCTGGAGGAGAACCCTGCCCTCCCGTCATTGTCGGTCTCGGCATTGGTGGCACCGCCGAGCAGTCCATGTTGAACGCGAAAAGGGCGCTATTCAGATCACACCTCGGCACGCCAAACCCAGACCCTGACGTTGCAGCCCTGGAGCAGCAGATCCTCACAGCGGTGAATGGCATAAGGCTCGGCCCAATGGGGTTCGGCGGAAACAGCTACGCACTCGCCGTCCACGCCGAGCTCTGCGGTACTCACACCGCGCTGGTCCCCATATCGGTGATCTTCCAGTGCTGGGCCCATCGCTACTCCACGGCCAGGATTTACGACGATGGCACCGTCGAGTACGTGACACATCCTGAGGGGGTGACTCATGTCCAGCGAGTTTAGGATCGAGCTTCCGGCCATCGAGGAGACCGTCCGGCAGCTTCGAGTTGGCGACACGGTGTACCTGAGTGGCCTCCTTTGCACACTGCGGGACATGGGCCACCGGAGAGCGGTGGACGCGTTGGACAGGGGAGAAGAGCTGCCGTTCGACCTGGCAGCCGGAGGGCTGTGGCACTCAGGCCCGATCACCAGACAGGAGGATGGCAGATGGCGGATCCTCTCCGCGGGACCGACCACCAGCTCCCGCTTCACCCCACTGGGTGCGCGACTCATCCGAAAATTGGGGATAAGAGTCATCGTCGGCAAGGGAACCATGGGGCCTGAGGCCATGGTCGCCCTGAAGGAAGTGGGTGGATGTTTCCTGAACTCGACCGGCGGTTGCGCCGTGCTATATGCCAGGCAGGTAGAGGAGGTTGTGGCAGTACACTGGCTCGATCTTGGAGAGCCTGAGGCTGCCTGGGTGGTGAGGGTGCGAGAGATGGGGCCGCTGGTCGTTGGGATCGACTCCACCGGCGGAAGCCTTTTCGCAGAGATGAGGTCGCGCACTGCCCCGAACCTGGCGCGGGTTTACGAGCAGGCCGGTCTTGACGTCACACAGAAGCTAGCCTATTTGCCCAAGCGAGTGCCAGCGTCAGGCCAGCCTTCACCGCGGTAGGGGCAAGAGCGTGCTGTAGATGGCCCGCTGGACTTCGCGACCAGCGCGCCCAGTCAACGGCAGGCAGAAGCCCAGCTCGCTCAATAGGGTCCAGCGTGGAACCCTGGTCCAGGCTTGGAAACAAGGAGAAGGAGGTTCCTCGATGAAAGCCAGAGAAATGAGGGATGGCGTCTACTTCGTGGGGGCAGTCGACTGGGGCCGGCGACTGTTCGACGCGCTGGTGGCGCTTCCAGACGGAACAAGCTACGACGCGTATCTGGTCCAGGGGACAGAGGGCACGGCTCTTCTTGACACCGTGGATCCCAGTATGTCCGAGATCCTGCTGGAGCAACTGGCCGACTTCCCAACAATAGACTACGTTGTCGCACATCATGCGGAGCAGGACCACTCTGGTTCTATCCCCATCGTCCTTTCCAGGTATCCGGAGGCAAAGGTCGTCACCTCGCCAAAGGGCAAAGGCATGCTGATGGACCTCCTGCGGATTCCGGATGAGAAGTTCGTTACGGTGGATGATCGCGAGACTCTCTCCCTCGGGAACAAGACGCTGGAATTCATATATACGCCATGGGTTCACTGGCCGGAGACCATGTCGACATACCTTCGAGAGGATCGGGTTCTTTTCAGCTGCGACTTCTTCGGCGCGCATCTGGCTACCTCCGACCTGTACGCCGCTGACGACATGCCAGTCTACCAGGCGGCGAAGAGATACTACGCCGAGATCATGATGCCATTTCGAACCTTCATTCAGAGGAACCTGGACAAGCTCAAGGAGTATCAAATTGACGTTATAGCCCCCAGCCATGGGCCGGCGTATGACAAGCCCGGGTTCATTATCGACGCCTATCGAGAATGGGCATCAGATGTCCCGAAGAATGAGGTCGTGATCCCCTACGTCTCGATGCACGGCAGCACCAAGACAATGGTGGATTACCTGGTTAGCGCGTTGGTATCGAAGGGAATCTCAGTGCAGCAGTTTGATCTGGCAGTGACTGATATTGGGAAACTCGCGGTTGCTCTGGTCGACGCCGCCACCATTGTGATCGGAACGTCCACAGTACACGTGGGCCCGCACCCTCTGGTGGTTTCCGCCGCCTACGTGGCCAACAGTCTGAGATGTAAGGCAAAGTTCGCATCTATAATCGGCTCCTACGGCTGGGGGAGCAAGGCAGTCGAGCAGATCACGAACCAGATTCCCAACCTGAAGGTCGAAATGCTTGAGCCGGTGATGTGCAAGGGATTTCCCTCCGAGAACGACTTCAAAGCCCTTGATGCAATGGCCGGCTCCATCGCCGCAAAGCACGAGGCGCTGCATCTAGTAAGATAGATTTTCCCAGCAGTGGATTCACGTCCCTGCATTCGTTCATTGAGGAGCAGAGACGATGGTCATGCTCGTCTCCACACTGCACGACCCCGATGGGAGGATGGTCGAGGCGACCGAGCGGCTGCTGGGCCAGCTTATGGAGCTGTATGAAGGAATAGCCGTGGTTTCCACACCGAGCACATCGCCAAGGCTGCTGGGTGCTTTGTCGGGGACCTCGGTAGAATCTATCGAAGAGAGCAACGGCGCCGTCGGGATCGGCAGGCGGCACGCCCTTAGGCTCGGCCTGCGCCCAGGAGCACACCACCTGCACTACTGCGATTTCGACCGCGTGCTGCACTGGATCAGCCGGTACCCTTCGGAACTCGCGGCGACCGTCAGCGCGATCCAGACGCACGACTACCTGATGATTGGGCGCACAGAGAGAGCGTTCGCCACACACCCGCGCGTCCAGGTCGATACCGAGGGTATCACCAACCATGCCTTCTCCCTCTGGTACGGCGAGCCGGTGGATGTGGCTGCCGGCTCCTGCGGAGTCTCCAGGCGAGCGGCCCACCTGCTACTGGAGCGCTCGACTGCTCCTACCAACGCCACGGACACGGAGTGGCCCGCCATAGTGCGGATCGCAGGGATGGGGGTGGGGTTCATCCGCACCGAGGGGCTGGAGTTCGAAACTCCGGACTACTTTGGCGAGGAGATCGCGACCGCTGGCTCGCTGGAGTCATGGATGGAGCTGAGGTCGCGACCGCTGGAAGCCTGGGTCTCCCGAACGCGTCTCGCGCTGGAGTCGCTGGAAGCACTACGCGCCGTCGAGAACGAGGGATGACCCGTGGAGGCATCAACTGAACGTGTTAGGGAGAGGCGAGTCCGCCCGCGCTTTTAGAAGACGCGGCCTTTGCCTCGGGAATCACCATGAGGAACAACAGGATGCCCGCGGCTATCACAAGGTCACCCGGACTTACGATCACCGATCTGGTTAGCGGCTGTGGTGCTCGGAGCAGTACTGAGTCGCCGAGGAAGGCCAGCCGTGTGGCCGGCCCTATCTGAGCGTGAGCCGTCCAAGTCCCCGCCGTCTCCTCAGCCACCATCTTATCTAGGCTTCCCTGGGCCGCCATTTGCCCGGGGTCCACTGGCATCTGCCCGCCGTTGGCAGCTATTACCACCGCGTTCATCAGAAGCCCCACACCCATGACGGCGATACCAAGGCCGCGGCGATTGAGCCACGCAAAGACAAGCAGTAGGCCCAGTGACGTTATGTAGAGCACCCCGCCGGCCTGAGGAAAACCAGGAAGCGTAGGCGTGGACAGGAATGGACCCGACGCCGCCAGGACCATCAGCAGTTGCAGGCCGAGTCCCATCAAAAGGAGCCCTATCCACCGAAACCGCCGGACCAAGAGGAAGGAAAGGGGTCTACGCGTGACTGCAGCCAGCATCAGGCCTATCAGAGCCACCGGCCACAAGAACATTATTCTACTCCCCACCAACTGGGATAACCGAAGCCGCTTCCTTCCTGACTAGTCCAGGTTGGGCGACAACGCCTGACTCCGCTAGCGTTTCCACGAAAGCTGCCACGACATTGGGATCGAACTGTTTACCAGAGTCCGCGATGAGCAGGCTGATAGCCTTGGTCGAATCCATTCCCTTCCGGTAAACCCTGTCGGACGTCATGGCCTGGTAAGCGTCAGCCACATGAATGATGCGTGCGCCCAGGGGAATCTGTTCTCCCTTCAAGCCGCTCGGATACCCAGATCCGTCGAAATGTTCCTGGTGATAGAGCACCATTTCGGCGCCTGGGCGGAAGAGCGAGAAATAGCGAAGGACCTTCGCGCCCTCCGCCGGGTGGAGCTGCATCACCGACCGTTCTTCGTCGTTTAGAGCAGCCGGCTTGTGGAGCACTTGATCGGGCGTTCCGATCTTGCCTATGTCGTGAAGAAGGGCCGATAGGTTGATCATCTCAACCTCCCGCAAAGGAAGGCCAAGCTTGGTCGCTGTCTGCGTTGCGTACCGCGCCACATCGACTGAATGGCGGTATGCGTAAGAGTCTCGGGAATCGACCATCTCCGCGACACCGATCAGCGCCCGCAAAGTCTCGTCCTTCAACTGAGCGGTTGCCCTAAAGGCGACACGAAGCACGACCAAAGGGATAGGAAGCAGCACGAGAGCAAAGGGGCTCACCGTCCACATGATGGCGCCGATTGTGCCAATGCTTAGCATGCCAAAATACGGCGCTATGGTCTCCCAGCTGTCCTGTTTCCACTGCTCGAAGACGCTTGAGCCTTTCAGCATCGCCAGGATACCCGCAACCAACGAAGTGTTCACAACGAAGTAAGATGTAAGCGTCAGTGCAAGAGCGAGTATTCCCTCCGCGGAGGTGACAAAGCTCGCGAAAGAGCGGGGGTTGGTGCCTATCCGAAGTAGGAATGCTCCGCTGATACCAACTGTGAGGACGTACTGTCCAGTATTGAAAGCGGTCTTCAGAGCGCCTTTGTGGTCCCGTAGGTCGGCTGCCAGAACTGACACTCCGGCTGCGACAATGGTGAGGGCTGGGCCATACAGCAGTAGGCTAGCGATGAAGGCCGAGCTCGAAAGAGAAATGTTGTTCTTGTTGCTGTCGAATATGCGCGCACTCGGTATTTGAACTGGGAACAGCTCGGCGGCAAAGCCGGCGAAAGCGAATATGGAGGCAGCAGCCACAAGCTCCCAGACACTGCACTTGGGGGAAGGCCAGCCAGCACCTGGGCTCATAAGATAGCCGAGGGCAAGTGCCGCGGCGCTTCCGACTACAACCCAGATGTAGATCAGTGCCACTGTGGGAAGTTTGCTATCGCCGGCCACTAGACACTCCAGAACAACCCAAGGAAGTTGACACGGAAGGCGCCGCGCGACAGGCACCGGTGCTGCCACAATATCAGAGATAACCGAGCCTGAGGGGCACCAGGAAATCCGGCGCAACGCCCGCGTCACAGCGCCGACACGCTACCGAACGTACGTAGTCTAGCGTGTTTGGCTCGCTTTTGGTAGATCCTTGCTTGCCGACGCTGCGCCACGAATCTGTGGGAGAGCTTCCTTCCGATTCAGCCGAGGACAGACGAGGATCTGTCGAAAGCGCATGATGGATGGGGAGCGTTCTGCGCGTCGGTCGCTCCACACAGCGACGACGAGTCAGGAGACGCGCAGGCGAATGTAAGGCACCGCTACCTTTTCGTCGTCATATTACTTCTCGATGAGCGCGAGTTATATCGGATAGTCGCCCCGAGCGGGATTTCCGGGACTAATGGCCCTACAAATCCGGGACTGAGGGCTCAAGAAGTCCGCACGACGGTCGAATAACATTAGTGACGGATGAGAATGAGGTTCCTGAGTATCTGGCGCGAGCCGTCGTTCGGAGCGGAATCTCGGATGAGCCCAAACAAAAGCGCACCCCCTTTCCTCGCGCGGTCACACGCGAAGGTAGGAGGTACGCTTGGTCCAAGGATAGCCGCCCGACAAACGTTCAGCCCGCGGACCTGTCCGTCAGAAAGGAGGTCGCGCGTAAACGCGTCGCTGGCGCCCTTGGGCTCGGGGTCTCGCCTTGAGGGCGAGTAGCTGGGCTGTTAGCCCCAGCTGTTGCCTGCACCGGCGGCAGCCGCCAATCCCATGAGGGCTATGCCGATGTAAGCGACCTTGACCCAGATGTTCCGCCACTTGACCATACTAGATTCCCTCCTTGTATTCGGT
>JAJYKO010000278.1 GCA_021788565.1 Chloroflexota bacterium | reverse complement strand
GACCAGGAGGGTTGCGCCGATAATCACCCCTGGGATACTGCCGATCCCACCTAGAACTATCATCGAGAGGATGGTGATAGATTCCCAGAAGGTGAAGCTGTCGGGGCTGACGAAGCTCTGAAGTCCGGAGAAGACCACTCCCGCCAGCCCGGCGGTCGTGGCTCCCATGGCAAAGGCCATCAGTTTCAGGTTCCTGGTGTTCACCCCCATCGCCCTGGCCGCCCCCTCGTCCTCTCGGATGGCGGCCCACGCGCGACCGATCCGGGAGTATTCCAGACGCCGCAGAACGATCACGATCAGCGTCAGAAGAACGAGTAGCAGGTAGTAGATCTGGGTGGGCGTAGAAAGGACGTAGCCGAAGATGTTGGGGGAATCGATCCTGGAGATCCCTTGAGGTCCATTCGTGAGTACGTCAAGATTGTTCAAGAATATGCGGATCATCTCGCCGAAGCCGAGTGTCACAATGGCCAGATAGTCGCCCCTTAGACGCAGCACCGGAATCCCCAGTAACACGCCGAACGTCGCGGCGACAGCGCCCCCGAGGGCGAGAGTGAGCAGGAACGGCCAGTGGATGCCGAACTGAGCGGAATCCAGGAAGGCGTAGGTGTAGGCACCCACCGCGTAGAAGGCGACATAGCCCAGGTCCAGGAGCCCGGCAAAGCCCACCACGACGTTCAGACCGAGGGCCAGCAGTGAGTAGATTGCGACCAGGTCCAGAACGCGTACGGTGGCGGCCGCACTTCCCAGCGACAGCGGCGCGAGGGCGAGCACGACCAGAAGCGCCAGAGGACTGTACCGCCTGAGCGTTGGTGAGTTGACGAGAAGCGCGAGACGAGAAGGAGGAGACGCGCCCTTCTTGCTTCCTGCTCCTTGCCTTCCGTTCTCTAGAAGCTTCTCTTCCACGTCATCGACTCCATCGGGATTCGCTCACCCAGCAACCCCATCGGCCGGAAGATCAGAACCACCACCAGCACGAGGAAGGCGAAGATGTCCTCGTACTCCGGCCCCATCAGCCCATGGGTCAGGATGGGCAGCAATCCGGCCCCGAACGCTTCCAGCAAGCCGAGCAGAATTCCGCCCAGCATCGCTCCTGGGATGTTCCCGATGCCTCCCAGAACCGCGGCCGTGAATGCCTTGAGGCCCGCGGTGAAGCCCATATTGAAGAAAGCGATTCCGTAGTACATGGAGAACATCACACCGGCCGCGGCGCCCAGGGCCGGCCCGATGATGAAGACAAGGGAGATGGTCTGGTCGACGTTCACCCCCATCAGGCTGGCCGTAGCGCGATTCTCCGCCACCGCCCGAATTTGCAGGCCGAAGATGGTGCGGTTCACCATCCAGTAGAGAGCGAGCATCAGCAGCGCGGAAACGACCAGGACGAATACCTGGAGGTTGCTGAAGCTGGCGCCGAAGACGTGGTAGTTCTGCTGGGGGAAGACGCCCGTCGGGAAGACGCGAGGGGCACGGCCGGCGACCAGCATGGCACCGTTCTCGAGCACCATGGAGACGCCAAGGGCGCTGATCATCGGGGCCAGGCGGCTGGACTCGCGAAGAGGCTTGTACGCAGCCTTCTCGATGACGACGCCCATGGCAGAGGACGCGAACGCGCCCGCCAAGAAGAGGGCGATGAGTACTCCGCCCAGGGCGACCAGTCCCAGACCACCGCTGATGCCCGCTAGAAAGAGCACCAGAATCGCGACGTAAGAGCCCACCATGAACAGATCACCATGAGCGAAGTTGAGCAGCATCAAGACGCCGTAAACCATCGTGTATCCCAGGGCGATGAGTGCGTACATCGACCCTACGGTGAGACCATTTATCAACTGCTGGAGAATCATCTCCATGCCGGATACCCCCATTAATGAGCTATCAGCTATCAGCTGACCGCTGATAGCTGATAGCTATTCGCTCCTTACTTGAGCATCACGAACTGGCCGTTCTTCACCTGGAACATGTACACCGGCGCATTCTTCAGCTCGCCGTTGCTCTCCCACGCCACTGGTCCGTACATGGTGTCGAGCGTAGTCGAGTGCAACGCCGTTACGATCGCATTGCGATCAGCCTTGCCGGCAGCCTTGATCCCAGCCACGGCGATATTGACGGCGTCGTATCCCCTGCCTGACCAGCCTCCGGGATCCTGGCCGAATTTCGCCTTGTACTTGGTAGCAAAGTCCTTCAGCGCCGGGGTGGAATCGTACGGAGGGAGTTCGAAGGTGATGTACGATCCTTCGGCGATGTCGCTGCCGGCTGTCTTGATGAACCCGGGATCGTACAGGCCGTCATCCGAGAAGAAGGGCTGCTTCATGCCCTGGGCCCGTATCTGCTTCAGCAGCAACCCGCCATCTACCTCCGTGCCGCCGAAGTAGATCGAGTCCGGATTCTCGCTCTTGATCTTGGTTACAACTGCCGAGAAGTCGGTGGCACCGTGGGTGATCCCGTTGATGCTGGTCACAGTGCCGCCGAACCCCTTGAACTGCTTCGCGAATTCCTCGGCAACGCCCTGGCCGAATGCCTGCTTGTCGTGGATTACGACCACCTTCTTGAGGTTCAGCGTCTGGGCGGCGTACTTGGCCGCCACGCCCCCCTGCGTATTGTCGTTAGGCCCGATTCGGAAGACGGTATCGAAGCCCTGCTGCACGATCGAGGGGTTCGAGGAGACGGTTAGCTGCGCCAGTCGAGCTTTGTTGTAGATGGGCATGGTGGGGATGGTCACGCCGCTGTTGTAGTGGGCGATTACAATCATCACCGCGGGGTCGTCGGCGAAGCGCTGGGCCACCACCGTGCCCTGCTTCGGATCGGCCTGGTCGTCCAGCAGGTCCAGTTGGAGCTTCCTGCCGAGAACGCCTCCGGCCGCGTTAATCTCGTCGACGCGCATGATCGCGCCGTTTGCGAAGGACTGGCCAGCATAGGCCTGATCACCGGTAGTCGGGGCGCCAAACCCGATCTTGATGACGCCGCCGCTTGGCTGGGCGGCTGGCGCCGCTGCCGCTGTGGTCGCCGCTGGTTTGGCTGGGGCCGCTGGAGCGGTTGTGGGCGCGGGCGCCGCGGCGGGCGCTGAGCAGGCGGCGGCCAGCATCAAGGCCGCCAGCGTGGCAAACATAAAGACGCCTAATCGCTTGGTTCCGGTCATTTCTCTGGTCCTCCCAACCTTGGCTTTCGCGTTTAGCGATGTGGTCGATCCCCATCGAAACCGCATAACCTGTCGGTGAAAGGCACGTCGTCGGCCGGAAGTCATCATCGACCCTGAACTCAGACGAGAGGCAACCGTTAGGACCCGCGATCCAGAGATGAAAGGTCCGGTTGCCGCTCTAACCTATTCTTGCTGGTGGCACCTCCTGGATTTGAAGTGGTTGCCCGACGTTCTAGCCGGGCATTCCCGCCAGGGCTTCCAACGGGATCGGCTTGATGGGCGGGCGAGGGGTATCCAAGCCGATCTCTTCCACCGTCTTGCCTGATGCCCTGGCAGCTACCTGGGCCACCAGCGAGCCGCAGACTCGCCCCTGGCAGTTGCCCATGCCGGCACGCGTCAGCTGTTTGATGGTGCGCAGGCTGCCATTCCACTCCTGCGCCGCCGCTCTTATCTCGCCTGCGGTCACCTCCTCGCATCTGCAGAGAATGGTATCCTCCCGGATCAGCTCGTAGATCCCGGGCCTTATCGCGAATGTGCGGTTCAGGAAGTCCGCGAACTCCCGCTGGTTCTTCAGTTCGGACCTTGTCTTCAAGAGCATCTTCATCGCGGCGTCGGCGCTCACTTTGCCCAGGTCGACCGCGGCCGTGATCCCAGCGACCGCGCCCTCCCCGATCGCCACGTCGTGCCCACCTACGCCGGTGGTCTCGCCGGCCACGAACACCCCGGGGACCCTGGTCCTCTGGTCGACGTCGTGCTCCGTCACCCACGCCGATAGGTCGGCATCCCACCTGCTCGTGCAGCCCAGCAGTCTCGGCAGCTGAAGTGATGGGATAAAGCCGAAGCCGAGGCAGACGGTGTCCACCTCCAGCACCTGCTCTGTACCGGCAACCGGCTTCCAGTCGTCATCCAGCTGAGCGATGACCGCCTGCTCCACCTGACCGTCCCCTCGGGCTTCCACGACGGTCCAGCCGAAGCGGGTGTCCACGCGCGCCTTCAGGAGCGCCGCCAGATAGTCCTTCGCCTCGTTTACCTTGCCCAGGTGTCGCCAGACGGCTGGCACCCTGGTCACCCAGTTGCCCACTTTGCCGGCTTCCAGCAGCGCCACGACGGTGGCCCCCGCCCTGATAAACTGCGAAGCCACAGGGAGCTGGAAGGGGCCGGTGCCCACCATCAACACGCGGCTGCCAGGCACTACCCACTGGTTCTTCAGGAAGGTCTGAGCCGCCCCCGCGGTGATCACCCCCGGCAGGGTCCAACCCGGAAAGGCGATTGGCCGGTCGTAGGCCCCCGTGGCGACAACCGTGCGCTCCGCCCTTATCCGCTGGCATTTCCCTTCGCGATAGATCTCCAGGATGCCGGGCTCGAACGCCCCCCAGACAAGGGTATCGGTGAGGACCTCGACCTTCCCCTGCTCCACCCGAGTCATGAGTTCGACCCCAGCCTGATAGTCCCTGCCCATGGCGGAGCGATCCAGCAGCGTGAAGGCCGGTGGGGGCTGCTTGAAGTACTGCCCACCGGGGCGGGCGTACTCATCCACGATGGTGACCGCGGCTCCCGCCAGAGATGCCTGGAGAGCGGCGGATAGTCCCGCCGGTCCTGCGCCCACTACCACAACTTCCGTCTCCAGCATCATCGGCCTCCGTTCCTCTGGGATTCCCGTTGTGTTAGGATCTTCATTCCAGGCTCGGCGGGAGTCACGCAGGTTCGCACGTTGGGAACGCCGTTGACGGTCATGAGGCATTCGAAGCAGATGCCCATTCCGCAGAAGATACCACGGGGGGCGTCGTGCTTAGCGGTGTGTCTGAAGGTGCGGCGCCCAGACGCGATGAGAGCAGCCGCGATGGTCTCGCCGCCGTAAGCGACCACCGGCTCGCCGTCCACCTCGATCTCGATCTGTGGCCCTCGTTCTATGCCAGTGGCAATCCTTCTGCCGACACCCATGGCGATTCCTCCTGTCGCGGTCTAATACACCATCACCTCGGCTGCGTGCCCGCCACGCGCGAATCTGTCCGCCTGCAACTCACTGATATCGATGGAGGATGGCAGGCCGAGCAGCATCTCTGCCATGGCCTTGCCGATGATCGGAGCCATCATGAAGCCGTGCCCGCTGAAACCGGCGGCCACGTAGAACCCCTCGGTCCCGGGGAGCGATCCCACTATCGGGTGCGCGTCGGGCGTCATGTCGTAGTATCCCGCCCAGTGCCGGACTATCCGCACGCCGGCGAGGGGAGGAAGCACCTTCGCCCAGGCGGTGGCCGTTCTGCTCAGGAAGCCTCGCGTGCCAGATATGTCGAGAGTCTCTACGTCGGGCGGTCTCATATCGGGGAGGAAGTCGCCGTCGGGGGTCTGGAAGTAGCCGAGGTTCTCCGACATCAGCGCTGGGACCTGAGGTCGATCGAACTTCTCGGTGATCATCGCCTCCCGACGCGACGGGCGGATCGGAAGCTCGATCCCGAGCATCCTGGCGATGTCGCGCGTGTGAGTCCCGGCCACGGTCACCACCGCCGGAGCCTCGATCGTTCCCCGGTCGGTGACCACGCCGGTCATTCTGCCGTCGGAAGTGATGAGGCCGGTGACGCAGGTGTCGGTGTTGAGCTCCACTCCCAGCCGCTTGGCCGCGGTCGCGTAGGCGTGAGTCACCATCAGGGGACTGCCCCGCCCGTCCAGCGGGCAGAAGGTACCGCCGACCACGTTGCTCACGTCCAGGAAAGGCACCAGGCTTTTGGCGTCCTGCGGGCCCAGGACGTCGACGGGGACGCCGAGGCTTCGCTGCAGCTCCACGTTCTTGCGGAACTGCCCCATCTCGTCCTCGTTGTACGAGAGGAAGAGGTACCCGATCTGACGGATTTCCAGGTCTCCGGGGTACTCCAGCTCATCCTGCAACTGCGTGAACATCCGGATGCTGGCAGACATGAGGAGGATGTCTGCTCTGGTGCTCCACTGCTGCCTGAACCCGCCGGGGCAGCGCCCGCTGGCCCCGCTGGCGACCTGGTTCTTCTCCACGATCACGACGTTCCTCTGCCCCATCCTCGCCAGCTGATAGGCGATGGAACAGCCAACGACTCCGCCCCCGATGACCACGATGTCTGCCGAGCGCTTCATGCATCCACCTCACGAGCGGGAAGCACCAGCTCCACCCGAACCGAACGGCGAACGAACTGTCAGAAAAGAACTGTCAGAAAGGAACTGTTAGAGATGCCAATCGGCGATGTGTCGCTTGAGGGATTCCTGGGCAACCTGGTAAGTGCCGGAGACATCCGCCTCCATATGCGAGCGTGCCTTCGCCGGATTCCGCTGGCGCAGAGCGGCCAGCAACTGGCGGTGCTCGCCCACGAGCTCGTCGAGCGTAGAGCTCAGGTCCAGACGCAGAATTACGAGCCGGTGCATCCGTTCCAGCAGCCCAACGACCACCTGGGCCAACAGCCGATTGCCCGAGGCGCTGGCGATGGCGCTGTGAAACTCGAGGTTTTCGTCGAAAAACCTCAGGTAGCTTTCGCGGTCGCCTGCGTGGAACTCCCACTGGAGCCGCTCCAGCTGGTCAAGCATTTCTTCGGTGATGGCCGTGGCCGCTTTCTCAGCGGCGATACCCTCGACTATCAGCCGTAGCTCGAAGATGTCGTCCACGTCTCGCACCGTCAGCTGGGAGGTCAGATAACCCACTCTCGGGACGGCCTGCACGAAGCCCTCCTGCTGGAGCATGCCGAGGGCCTCGCGAATGGGAGTCTTTCCGACCTCGTACCTGCGCGCGAGTTGGTTCTCGTTGAGCTTCTCGCCCATGTCGAACACGCCCCGAACGATGTCGGCCTTCAGCAGTTTGTAGGCGTGCTGCTTCACGCTCTCGGGGTTCGAAGGGGTGTCGCTTATGGGTGGGAGAACGGAAAACAAGAATTCCACCCCCCGCTCGGTGGTCTCCGGGGATGATATGTTAGATCGGGCTGATGCTACATCAATCACCAATGACTGT
>JAJYKO010000277.1 GCA_021788565.1 Chloroflexota bacterium | reverse complement strand
CTCTCCAATCCTTTACCTGCAGTCACCTCAAGCCTAGCCCATGAACGCGCGGAACAGGTCCAGAGGGAGACACGACGTCAGCTGCACCGGCAGGGTCGCCGCCAGTGCTGAGCGAACGCTCTTGCCAGCGGTCTGGCCGAGGAAGAAAGCGATAACCATGATGAGCAGCGTCAGGGGCTCAAAAGGCACTCGGGCGAGGATTCGCATGATGATCGCGAGCACCACGGGGACGTGAATCGCCAGGGCCCACTGAAGGGACAACTTCTTCACGTTGGCTCGCCAGTAACCAAAAGGCAGGTTCCCGACGAGGACTATCACAGCGGCTAGCCACACTGGCATGAGGATAAGCTCCTTCACTATGACACCGAGCCCGCGCCCCGACCGTGAGGCGCGAGCACCCGGAGCAACTGTCCGCGCGAGTCGGCTCGGGCCTCAGCGCCAGCCAACACTCTCCGCTGTCGGAATCCTCTCCGAGCCGCTGCCACAATAGCAGATTTGGACCAAAAAGGGCAAAGAAAGAGGCGGTGGTCAATTCCCCACCGCCCGAATCCTTCTATGTACAAAGAGAGACGGTCGTGCACCCGCTGTCGACAAAGGCCCCTCGACGGTGCCCGGCTAGCCTGCTCCGGCCAGGTTGCCCTGCGGCACCCGAAGATGACCAGTTACCGCTGCTTCCTTCCGGACCTGACGGGGTTCCTGGGTCTCCGCCGCGCAGGACCAAGCCATCAGCGCCACTGAGCCAAGCCCTGGTCGAAAAGCACTAGGCCTCGAACGGGAATTCGACCCCGCTATAGCGGGTTGCGGGTACAGGGCACCGCTAGTTCCCCGTCTAGCACGACCACAGTAGATTCTACCCGTCGTCACCATCCCTGTCAACGACGACGAGCGGCCTCCCGGAGGGCCGCGAACCTCGGCATAGCCGGCATGGTTCAGCGTTGGGGTCGCAGTGCCGCTGAGGGCTCGGGAGGACGATGGGAGGGCGAAGCTCCTGCTGAGCCGCCTGTTTCCTACCGACGTGGCGGCTCGCCGGGAGGCTCGCCCTCCCCGACTGTAACCCCATCTGCCCTCCCTCCTGAACCATCCCGCATAGCCACAATCCTGGCATGGTAGCTGCGGGCTTTATTGCCATAGAAGGTACTCCGCTTGAGCCGGTTTGGAGGCTCGTTCAACAGGGCAGCCGCCCACGTCATCGTGCTTCTTGTCCCCTTGTGGCTGGGCTGTTCATCCCGTCCTTTCGAGCGTGGGCGCGGGTAACGCGTCTAGATAGAAGAGGAGGGTAGGAGATGCCAGGGTACGCCGTTCTGATGAAGTACACGCCGCAGGGACTCGCGAACATCAAAGAGTCCCCTGAGCGCATCAAGCAAGGCAGAGCGCTGGTGGAGAAGCTTGGGGGCAGAGTGGTCGGCGTATGGGTAACCATGGGCGAATACGACCTGATCGCCATAGGCGAATTCCCCAACGATCAAGCGGTGGCCACGTGGGCGCTATCACTCGCGAAGCTGGATCAACGGCCTATCGTCGCCCGCCCGCGCTCACGTCTTTTGCGGATCGAGGGGCACGTGGATTGTCTGAGAGATGCAGGCCACCGTGCCTCTTCGTGACCGCTAAAGGGCATCGTTAACCTTCGGAGTCGCAGGGTGTGGGAGGTCGCGCTCTCCGTCGCGGGCGTCTATTTCGGCTCGATCACCTCGAGGCCGCCCATGTAGGGACGAAGCACCTCCGGGATCACCACCGAGCCGTCAGCCTGCTGGTAGTTCTCCAGCACCGCGGCGAGCGTGCGGCCGACCGCCAGCCCGGACCCGTTAAGGGTGTGCACAAACTCCGCCTTAGCTCCGGCCTCAGGCCTGAATCGGATGTTTGCCCGCCTCGCCTGGAAATCGGCGAAGTTGCTGCACGACGAAATCTCCACGTACCGGTTCTGCCCGGGCATCCACACCTCGGGGTCGTACTTCTTGGCCGCGGTGAACCCCAGGTCCCCGGTGCACATGAGGCTCACTCTGTAGGGCAGGCCCAGCCGCCTCAGCACGTCCTCCGCGTCTGCCAGCAGCCTCTCCAATTCGTCGAAGGAGGTGGACGGCTCCACGAACTTCACCAGCTCCACCTTGTCGAACTGGTGGACCCGGATCATACCACGGGTATCCCTGCCCGCCGAGCCCGCCTCACGCCGGAAGCTGGCCGTGTACGCGACGTGGTAGATCGGCAGGGTGCCGGGCTCCAGGATCTCGTCCCTGTACAGGTTTGTCACAGGTACCTCGGCCGTAGGAACCAGGAAGAGGTCGTCGGGCTCGGTGCGATAGGCATCTTCCTCGAACTTCGGCAGCTGGCCGGTGCCCACCATACAATCCCGTCGCACCAGATAGGGTGGAAAGATCTCAGTGTAACCGTGCTCGCCGGTATGCAGATCCAGCATGTACGTCATCAGCGCCCGCTCCAACCTGGCCCCGAGTCCCTTAAGCACCACGAATCTGGCACCGGAGATCTTCGCGGCGCGCTCGAAGTCCATGAGCCCCAACCGCTCGCCGATCTCCCAGTGAGGCAGCGGCTCGAAGTCGAACTTCGGCGGCTCGCCCCAGTGTCGTACGACGACGTTCTCGGAGTCGTCCTTGCCCACTGGCACCGACTCATCGGGAATGTTAGGAACCAGCAACAGAAGCTGAGCGAGCCGCTCTTCGATCTCCTTGCCGGCGGGCTCCATCTCCTTGATCCGCTGCGAGAGCTCCCGCATCTCCGCGATCCTGCCCGCGACGGTCGACTTGTCCTTAACCTTCGCGATCTCGCCAGAGACGCGGTTCTGCTCGGCTCGCATCGCTTCCAACTGTTGAAGCAACCGCCGCCTCTCCGCATCCAACCCCAGGATCTCATCCAGGGGAGCGGTCTCGTTCCGCTTTCGAAGGGACTCTCTCACAACGTCGGAGTGGTCTCTTATGAACTGCAAGCTTAGCAAGATTTCACCTCATTCCTTCAGGCCGAGATGGCTTCCACTTCGGCTACCCGCGCGAGTTGCACGACGATTTCGCCCTCTTCTGGCAATCGCTGCACCACCAGACTATCCTTAAAGAGAACAACCGACAGGCCGATGCCGGTCCCCAGATCGGCGCCCAGGTCGCTCAGCGGCACCGCCGCCTCAAGTACGGTCTCGGATACAGCTGCTCTCGCCCCAGAGGAAATCCTGATCCACCCGCCGTCTTCTTGCCACCGGCTCAGATCCACCGACTGAAGGTCCGCCCTCATCGCTATCTCCCTCGAGGCGCCGCAGGTCAGCGACCGCACGTTGGCCTGGCGACGGATGGTGCCTGCCGGCTCGCCTTCAGAAATTTCACCGAGGTGGCAGACGTATGCGTCGACCACGTAGCCGCTCAGGCTAGCGTGCGATTCCAGGCGGAGGTAGAGGTTTCGCTCATCATACCCGAAGTAGAGCCGCTTGAGCAGGTTACTCGCCTGCTGCATGGAGCCAGTGGAGGCAGCGGGATCCAGGTAGCCGCCATTCGCCCAGGAGACCGGGGACATTTCCACACCGACCATTCCCAGCCGCACGTAGCCGCTGGTATCTCTGCTGGACAGTTTTGGCGCCACCGAAATGATGGGAACGTCTACCCAGTCGGGCCTGGGCTCCCCCAGCGCGCGGTACACTCCGGCCAGGTGACGGCGGAAGAGCGCATCGAATAGGTCATTCTGGGCCGAGACGTTGTGGCTGTAATACCACCAGAACCAGTCGCTCCCCTCGGCGGCCATCATCGAGCGGCGAGCCTCGGCAAGCCGGTCCTCTGGAACCGTGCCGCGCGCTTCCGCATCGGCCAGCGCTTCTCTGGCTCGGAAGAGATACTCCCAGCCACGATTCTGCGTGTCCTCGCCGATCCACGTCTCGAGGTTCCCGTTGATCCAGGAGCCCGTGGCCAACCTGGGGATCTCCGCGGTCGGGCTGTAGCTGTTCAGGTACTCGCTCACGGTTACAGCGCGCACCCATGGCTCAGTCGACAGCTTCTCGTATATCGAGCGCAGGAAGGTCTCGCCGTTCTGCTCGTAGTGCTCCCAGCAGTTCTCGCCATCCAGGATAATGGAAACCAGCGAGGGCTCGGGGTCGTTCTTGACCGTCTCGTGAATGCAGGCGAGCCTGAAGATCAGGTCCTCGGAGGCCTGACGGCCGGTCATGTCCTTATAGGTGAAGCCTATTCGGTCCGAGAGGTAATGGTCGCGGAACACCATGGCGACCCTGTGATCTCCCGAACGGACCCAGTAGGGCTGGTATAGGAATCGCGGATCGGTCAGATAGCCCCAACCGTTCCGTTCGACGTTCCGTCCCATGGACCTCGCCAGAATCGCCTCGTCGGTCGCCATCCATCTGATCTCCGGCACTTCGGCCAGCACCCCCACGAGATCCTGGCTAACAGAGCCTTCCGAAGGCCAGAGACCTGCCGGCGTGCGCTGGAACGTCTCCTCGTGGTAGGCGATGCCCCTTCGGAGCTGTTCGAGAGCATCCTCTTTCCGCTGATAGTGCACCTCCGGCAGGTGCAGCCACGGGCTCGGTTCCGTAGCGCAGTTTGAGTCTATTAGCAACGGAAGGATGGGATGGTAGTAAGGAGTGACGCTCAACTCCACCTGGCCGCGGCGCTGGAGGCGGCGGTACGCAGCAAGGGTGACGCTCATCGCCTCCCTGTGCTTGGCGAGGATGGTGACGACGTCCTCGTGGGTGAAGTGTGAGCCCTTGGCAACCAGCGCTCGAAGGGTGGGATCGCGCTGAAGCCAGCCCGGATCGATCCAGGCGAGGTTGAACCAGGCGATGAGATCTCTCCAGTAGGTCTCACTGAGCAGATCCAGATCCCCTGCCGCCTGTTCTCGAACATGCAGAAGCTGCTCGTACCGTGGGTACGCACGTATCAACTTATCCCTGTTGACACTGTAGAAGAGGGAGTCGATGTACTTCTTGTCCTCAGAGGTCAACGGGTAGCGAAGGCTTGCCTCCCAGGCGCGGTCCACCAGTGTACCGGCAACGTAACCCTGGAGCTGCTCCACCATCGAGGGAACGATGTTGAAGGTGGCGTGTACCTCGGGGAAATCCTCCAGTACGTCCACCATGTGAAGGTAGTCCTTGGTGGCATGGAGGCGTACCCAGGGCAATACGAGCTCGTTGCTCTCAGGGTCGTGATACGATGGCTGATGCATGTGCCAAACGAAGGCAACATAGAGGGGGTGTCTCACGCGGTAGTCTCCCGCACTTCCCAGCGCGTCCGACCGCACCTATAGGGGCCGGCAGGGCCGCCGTCCCCTACAAGAATTGGCACACATTCCAAGTCACGGTCCTCAGTCTTTCGTCCTCAGTTGCGGGAAGAGGATGACCTCGCGGATGGAGTTGTTGCCGGTGAACAGCATGACCAACCGATCGATGCCCACGCCGAGCCCACCAGTCGGCGGCATCCCGTGCTCCAGAGCGATCAGGAAGTCCTCGTCCATGGGTTGCGCCTCTTCGTCCCCAGCGGCTCTCTCGGCAAGTTGCTGCTCGAACCTCTCGCGCTGGTCCAGAGGGTCGTTCAGTTCACTGAAGGCATTGCCGATCTCCATCCCACCGATGAAAGCCTCAAACCGCTCCACAAGTTCGAAATCGTCCCTCTTGCGCTTGGCCAGAGGTGACATCTCCACTGGATAATCTACTAGAAAAGTAGGCTGGATCAGTTTGGGCTCTACGAAGCTGCTCAGGAGACTATCGATCAATTTGGCGCGGGTGCTGTTGGGCTCCACGTGCACCCCAGCCCCACGAACTACCTCGTACAGCGCCTCGGCGGTGGGATACTCCTCGTAGTCTATCCCGCTCTCGTTGCGTATGGCGTCTCTGAGCGGGATCCGTGGCCACGGTGCGTCGAGCCTGATCGTGTAGCCGGAGTACTCGATGGTCGTATTCCCCAGTACCTGTCTTGCCACGGTCGGCACCATGTCTTCCAGAATGGTCATGATGCCGCTGTAGTCGGTGTACGCCTGGTACAACTCCAACATCGTGAACTCCGGGTTGTGCCTGGTGGAGATCCCCTCGTTACGGAAGTTTCGGCCGATCTCGAACACCTTCTCGATGCCGCCGATTACGCACCGCTTCAGATAAAGCTCGAGCGCTATTCTCAGATACAGGTCCCTATCCAGAGCGTTGTGGTGCGTGGCGAACGGCTTGGCCGCGGCGCCCCCATGAATAGGCTGAAGGATAGGTGTCTCCACCTCCAGGAAACCGTGGTCCACCAGGTAGCGTCTGATCGCATCGATGGTGCGGCTGCGCGTCACGAAGACCTGGCGGACCTCTTCGTTGGATATGAGGTCCAGATAGCGCTGGCGGTAGCGCTTCTCGACGTCCGTCAGGCCGTGCCACTTCTCCGGAAGGCCACGCAAAGACTTGGAGAGTAGTGAGAGGCTCTCGACCTCGATGGTGATCTCGCCAGTCTTAGTGCGAAAAGGCTTGCCCGACACACCCACAAAGTCGCCGAGGTCGAGAGCCTTGAACAGTTCGTACTGCTCATCGCCAACCCTGTCCCGGCGGACGTAGATCTGGATGCGCCCCGAACCGTCCTGAATGTGGGCAAAGGCAGCTTTGCCCATCAGCCGAACTGTCAGAAGCCGGCCGGCCAAACGCACCTCTGCACCTTGAATCGCATCGAAGGACGCGAGTACTTCGGCCGCGAGGTGGGTTCGGTCGAAGCTATAGGGATAAGGGTTGATCCCCCTGTCTCGTAGCTCCTGCAGCTTTCTTATGCGCTGCTCAACCAGGGATTCAGTATGTGAGTCCAAGTCGAGTACCTTCCGATCTGGCCCCATCAGCAAAGGAAGGATGGACAAGCCATCCTTCCAATTGGGTCGCCCGCGTTTCCAGCCTCTGATATTCACAGGGCAGAGGCCCGCACCCTGTTTGTTCGGCGCGGCTACGCCACGGTCTTGACGGTGAGTTCGAAGCTGCCCCCCGGGGCGGCGACAGACACTTTGTCCCCAACCATGTGACCGAGGAGCGCACGCCCGATGGGTGACTCGTTGGAGATTCTTCCTGCTTTGGGATCGGCTTCGGCAGAGCCGACGATGGTGTAGACGTCCTCAGTTCCATCCACGTCGGCAACCGTCACGTGGGAT
>JAJYKO010000276.1 GCA_021788565.1 Chloroflexota bacterium | reverse complement strand
CGATCGGGCTGGCTGCTCTGTCGACTGAACTCCCACCAGCGGTCAACCAGCATGGGCACAAGGTACGACGGTCCGCCTGCGAACCAAGAGGGCGGCATCAGAACTGTCCAGGTGCCCGCCGCGACCAGCACCCCCAGGATGTGGCGGTATCGGGAGCGCCCGAAGCCGTGCCAGAAGGCGAGAGGCCACAGGCCCAGGGCGGTGAGTTTGAAGGTAGCGGCGAGGCCACAGGTGACAGCGAACCAGCGCGTCCCGTAGGAAAGGGCGGCAAGACCAAAGCCGAAGAGAAGCGGACCCTCTGCCCATCCCCGGCACAGGTCGTCTCGGACAGAAGGAATAGCCAGAAAGATGACAGTGGCCACTAAAGCGGGCCATCCGAAACGATAGACGATCAGCGATAGGCCGATGGCTGCAAGGAGAATGGCGGCACCGCGGATGGTGGCCAGCGTTTGGTCGGGCAGATGTGTAAGTGGATTATCTAAGGGACTGTTGGCTCGGGCGGTCGGTTCACGTGATGGCTGGGAACCTGTGATGCCAAGCGCAGCCGCGTAGATGTAGCGCGCGCCCATTGGTTGCGTCAATGCCCAGTGCGTCTGCGGAGACCATCCGGGATCAAGCATCTCATCGCTCCCTGCATACGGGGCGAAGTCGAGAGCAGCGATCTTGCCACCGTAGTAGGCAGCGGTCCACGAGTACTCGACCTCATCGATATGCTGAGGAAGGCCGAGCGCCGGAGGTACCAGCGCTGCGAGGGTCATCAGGAACGCAATGATGGTGGGCATCCAACGCTTCATGCTTCTACCGCCTGGCGACGTGGATCATACGCCCCCGCAGGGCTCGCGTAGCATCAATTCTCCGCCCAGGGTTATGCCAACGGCCGCCGCGCCTATGGGATCCATCGCCTCCACCTCCTGGTGGAGGATCATATCACCCGATGGGCAGCACGTGCACATTTCGGTACGTTCGTCTTCCGCTGTGGCGGAAGGTCGACAGTTGGACGGCACTGACAGATGGCTCCTGCACGTGGGTTACCGGGCTGAATGGGATCCAGGAAAGGCTGAACTCCGAGTGCTTCGACCTGACCAGCGGCATCAAGGACGTTACTCAACGGCGTGAATTCGACGACGGGTGGTACTGCGACTATCGGCACCAACTTGTTAGGCGAATGGCGCGATCTAACGCAGCTAATTTCTTCAGGGTATCGTGAAAGAATAAGAGACCCTCCGACGGCCGCCCGGCACGCCAGTCTCCTTCGAGCCAACAGGTGCGGGTTCGACCTACTGGTCGAGGTCTATCACGCCGAGCCGCCATAGGCCGCTACGTCGCTGTTCTGCCAGCTGATGTAGCGGCTCCCCGATTAGGGCGAGCAGGGCGAGCGTGCACATGAAGCCGAACGGAGCCACCGTTACGCAGATCAGCGCGGCGAAGCGGGTGGGCAGCCGCCAACTAGAGCGGAAAAACCACGGCAGCAGCAGCAGGGCATACGTCCCCCAGACTATCGGAGACGCCAGGAGGGCACCCGCCACGGCTGGCCCATATATTTCCCCGGCAGGGGGGCGAACGCGATAGGCCCACATTGCGAGAGCGGCCAGCAGTATGACGGGTAAGACCGGCGCCAACCACGGCGCACCCCACAGGGATGGGGTTGCCCAGAGGGATATGTTCTGGACATTGGCGACTTGGGTATGGGCGGTGGTCACTGAGCGAAACCACTCGGCATAGATGCCGGGGCCGAAGAAAATGGCGGGGAGCGCCGAGAATGCCGCGGCTGATGCAAAGGCCGTGACACCGGCTCTGCGGTAGCCGGCTAGGAACAGCAGCGCGGGCCAGACCGCGAAGTTGGGTTTGATGGCGACCAGGAGCCCGATGGCCAGCGCCGCAGCTACATCCCTCTCGCGGCGAAAGCCGTACAGGGCCGGCAGGGCGAGCGCCAGCAGCGCCACGTGCACCTGATTGAAGTAGAGAACCAGCCAGAACGGGGTGAAGGCCGCCGCCCACATCAGGCGCAACGGGTTGGCCGTCGCCGGGTAGAGTCGCCAGATCGCTACGAGGAGCGCCGCGTACCCCGCCAGTGAGACCCCGAACCATAGCCGGTATCCGAGCCGCGGATCGAGACCCCTGAGCGGCTGGAACAGGAGCAGCGACAGGGGAAGGTCGATATTCGGCGTGTTGCCGTAGAGCGTCGGGTCGCCCGGCACCGAGGCATAGTAGGCATAGGGATCGAGGCCAGCTTGCAGGGCACGGGCCGAACTCACGGCGCCCCCGGAGTCGCGCAGATCGCCGCCCGGGGTCGGCCAGTCATACCAGGCTTGGCAGGCGATCAACGCCACCAGCAGGCCAGCCGCAGCAATCGTGCCGAGTCGTCTCACGGTCCCACCTCCTTACGGTAGATCATATGGCACTGGCCGCCGTTACCTCGCTGTACTGCCAGGCGACGTCACCCGGCCCCGTCGGCTTAGCGTCCGCGCTGCCAGGCGTCGAATCCCGGGTGCCTGCAACGGGAAGTACAAAGCGGCTAGGCACCCGTAGACAACGGTGTTCGCCATGCCGAAGACCTGGATATAACCGTCGCCAAGGAACGCTCTGGGCCACAGGGGGACCAGCAGCATAATGGCCGCGACGATCATCGGTGCGTTCCAGCGTCGGGAGAGGAGTGCTGGCATCAGCAGACAGCTATACCCGATCCAGGCTATGGGTGAGGCCAGCATGGAGGACAACATGGCGACCGGCGCCAGACGGTAGAAATCGGGCTGTCGTCTCCAGGCCCATAGAGCGGCCGTCGCCAGGACCGCGGCGGACAGTGGCAGTCCCAACCATGCCAGCCCAATTCTGAAGGCGAGCGAGGGCAGGGAGGAGTTAGTCGCATTGATTAGGGCGAGGGGCGTCGCGCCGCCGGCCAGACGCAGCCACTGAAGGTAGACCTGCGGACCGTAGAGGAGCGCGGTAGGCACGCACCAGGCGACGGCGCCGGCTAGGGCGAACAGGCCGGTTCGGCGCCGACCCGCCAATATCATCAGCAGTGGCAGGACAATGAAGTTGGGTTTGACCGCTGCCAACAGGCCAAGACATAGGCCCGCAATTAGGTGATGCTGGCGAGGGACGGCCCAGTATGCGACGGCGACAAGCAGTAGCAGGAACGCGTATATCTGGCCCAGTCCAATGGTGATCCAGAGACCGCCTTGAGCTGCTGCCCAGAGCAGGCGGTTCGGCGTTACGGCAGTCGGAAATAGCCGGGCAATAATCAGCATGGAAACGGCATATGCGGCAAGAGAAGTGACGGCCCACGCAGAGGGCAGCCAGGGCACGTTGATGGCGGCCATGAAGTGAAAGAGCGGTAAAGAGGCAGGGGCGTTCAGATTGTGGGCGTCGGTCAGATCATACGGAGGCTTCCCCGACAGGATGGCAGCACCCGAGCTCAGGAGTACGGCAAGGTCTGCGCTGTTCGGCGAGGTTATGGCGGCCCAAAGCGCAGCCGCTCCATAGGTCACCATCGCAGCGATCAGTGCAAGGGCGCGTACCCTCGCTAGCATCTCCACCTCCTGGTGGTTCATCATACCACCGCCGGGTGTCCAGCCAACCCGACAGCGGGCTATGAACCCCGGATGCGGCGCCAGAGACACCGTGCCATCACGTAGACGGCCAGCAGCGCGCCCAGTTCGAACGGCCACAGGTACCGTGTGAAAGGGAATAGAAGCCGACCGACCCTGGGGCGATCGACGACTGCCACATGAACTCGCTGACCCGGTCGGCGGGCATTGGGACTAAGTACGACGGTCCGCCCGCGAACCAAGAGGGCGGCTCAAAGGCGGTCCAGGTAGCGGCTGCCAATACAAGTCCGAGAATATGGGAATAGCGACCCTTGCCGAAGCCGTGGTGGAAGGCTAGAGGCCAAAGGCCCAGCGCGGTCAGCTTGAAACTCGCGGCCAACCCGCATGTCGGCGCGAACCAGCGCGTTCCATATGACAACGACGCCAGCCCGAGGCCGAACAGCAGAGGCCCCTCTGCCCAGGCCCGGGCTAGATCATCGCGGGCGTTCGGCATGCCGAGGAGAAGCAGTGCAGCGAGGACCGCTGGCCAGCCCAGGCGATAGGCCAGCATGGCGAGACCAACGCTCGCAAAGAGCACAGCGACCAACCGCAGCGCAGGCAGGGTCTCGGAGGGCACGAGGCGATCTGGGCCTTGCAGCGCGGGGTTTCCCCAGGCGAACGGGAGCGCAGGCGCGGGAAGACTGGAAGCGGCCAGCGCGATGGCGTACACGGCCCGGGTGCCCATCGGCTGGGTAAGAGCCCACGGGTCCCGGGGTGACCAGCCCGGGTCCGTGAAGGCATCCTCGCCGTCGGGCCTGAAATCGAGTTCGGCTAATCTGCCGCCGTAGTAAGCCGCGGTCCAGGCATACTGAGCCTCGTCGCCGTCCTGCGGCAGGGTGAGCGCGGGCTGAACGAGCGCCGCAACTGTCAGCAGGAACGCTGCGAGGGCGGGTGCCCATCGCTTCATCGTTGCTTCCTCCTGGTAGCGGATCATACGACTATCTGTAGGACACTCGCCATTAATTGGCTGTCGCTCGTGGATTACAGAGCGTTAATGCTTTGCGAGCGACCGGGCCAAAGTGACACCCTTCAGTCTGGGGTGACGCGGCAACGCTGTAGGCCCTATACCCCGAGTGGAACTCGGTGAAGCGGGTCCCGAGGAGCCAGTTCTGGCTGATCGAGAGGATGCGGTTGCCCAGATACTTGTACATAGGCATCCCTCCCCTTTTGGCCGCCCCAGGAACCATCATCCTGGATCCCATCACCAGGTCTGCACTCCCCCCATCTAGCGGTGTGAGCAGGTTCTGCATCACCTCGGGGGCGTACTGGCCGTCCCCGTGCAAGAGAACGACGATGTCCAGGCCTCTCTCCATGGCATGCCGGTAGCCGCGCTTCTGGTTGCCCCCGTAACGGAGGTTCACGGGATTGCGCATAACCGTGAGCTTACCGAGGCCGGTGTCCTTGCGGTACGATTGACCGACGGCGAAGGTGTCGTCCTGGCTAGCGTCGTCGAAGACAAATACCTCGTCGACCTTCGCCATGATGGCCTCGGGGATACGGTCCAGGACGTATTTCAAGGTCGACTGGGCGTTGTAGGCCACAACCAGAATGCCAATTCGTTTCGCGGCAAGCCCCAATAACACGACAAAACGTACCTCCGAGGTGTAACAGCCTCTCCAAACACGACCTTAGCAATGGCGTGTAGCGACTATAGGTGGGTTCCATTAACGTGGGGTGACGAGTGGCGTCGGTTCATCATGAATATTCTTAAACTCGCGGAATCGGTCCGAGCGGCTAGCCGCCAGATCATCCAGAAACCACCGATCTCCCAAACGAAACGACGATATCGCTTACCCCGTGACTGCTGATCAGGCCATGGCTTTGCGACGGGTGAACCAGCCAAACCCGCAAACCCAACTTACTGCCAGCAGCACGGAAATGGCAACATCACCTCCGCATTCATTCCAAGCTTTGCGGACGTGGTGCATCAGGTCCGCAAAGCTCGCGATAAAGTGTCAGGACGGGCAGGCCGCTAGGTGGCTATTTCGGTTGGGGCCGCAGTCTCGTGAAGACGGTGGCTCCCGGTCCATCGTAGATCATGACGTAATCGGGGTCCGCCCGCAGGGCTGCCGCTAGGGGGGACTGCTTCCAAGCCGCAGACAGGTAAACGTGATCGAAGAAGACATTCGATTGCGAACCCCATCGCGCCAGACAGATGGAATCGGCCCCGCCACAGGACACCGCCGATCGGAAAAAGCTCTGTCGTCGCACAAACTCGCCGTTGCCTCGCCATTCGTACCCCTGGTAGGTGGTGACGCTCGCTCTCTGGGTGAGAGTCGGAAACCACTCACTGGTGAAAGTGGCTGGGTCGGCGGAGCCAAGCACCAAAAAGGAACTGGACCGTGGGGTATTCTCCCGGATCCAGGCCATCGCGGTCCGCTCCCCCGCAGGCAGGGGTAAGAGCGCCATAGTCGCGAAACGCCCTGCCAACGCGACGTGCAGGAGCAGAACGAGAGCCAGGCAGAGGCCAACGAGACCGCGGCGTCTTGCCGCCGGAACGTACAGACCACCCTTTCTCAGTATGTAGACTGCCCCAATGCCGATCAAGAGCGACCATGGAACCGTGGATGTCCACTCGAACGACCGAGGCTCAAAGAGCACCATGATGACCAGCCAGCTTACCAAAAAGTATCTCTTCTCCTTCACCGACGAGAAGAGCCCCAGGACGCCCAGGAACACAATAACCGCCGAATACTGAATCGCCTCATTGACAAGAATTATGAGCGGGCCCAAACCAGCATAGTACATGTTCCCCTGGAGAAGGGCATCAACGAAGGGAAGCGGTCCGAAGCGCAGCAGGACTGAAAGCCACCAAGGGGCCGAGAGCGCAGCCGCGCCAGCAGTGACAGCCGCTGAGCGAAGCAGTCCCGCTTTGCTTCTCCCTCTTGACAGGAACAGTACCCCGCACGCCACCGCGGCAAAGGTAGCCATGGTGGGATGGCTCAAAATGGTGAGAGCCGCCAGCACCGACGTCAGCGATATCCGCACCTTTCCCCCGTGCGTGTACATGCGACTTGCTGTGCCGATGGTCAAAACAGCGAACAGAAATCCCCAGGAGCGGGTAAGTCCGCCTCCCATGAGCGTCCAGTAGAAGGCGCCAGCGCTCAGGGTAAATGCTGCGGTAGCCAGGGCTCTTTCGTCCCGGCGGGTCAGGACTTCCCGTGCGAGCAGATGGAATGCCCCAATCGTAAGGAGACTGGCGACCAATGGGGACAGCCTCAGGATGTCTAAGAGGTCGAGAACCCTGCTCGCGTCTAGAAGGGCTGCAGCGTAGATCTCGAGGGGCGGGTAAGCGAAGGGAATAGTGCCGCCGTTGTACGAGGTGTACAGAGGCAGCCAGAAATGGGCCGCTTCGATATCGCGGGCCATCGTGTAGAAGAGGCCACCATCCTCAAGTGGAAAATCTGCTCTGAGTACCAGTTGGATGCGAAAGGCAACGCTGACTAGCACTGCCACCAGTGCAAAGAGCGGAACAAGGCCTACCCCTTTTGCCCTCGCGCGGATTAGAG
>JAJYKO010000275.1 GCA_021788565.1 Chloroflexota bacterium | reverse complement strand
CACGGCCCTGACATCCCTCGCCTTCCTGGGCTACTCGCCCGAAATCGCCTTCGCGGCCGTGGACCAGCTGTTGATCTTCGCCTTCTATGCACGGAAGGACACCAAGACGCCGGTCCTGGTCGGGGTGATGGCCATCTTCGTCTATCTGGTCGTGGCCCTGACCCTTATCCGGCCGTTCGGGATGCTCGGTCTCGTGCTGGCCAACGCGGCTCAGATCACTTCCCACGCCGTGATGCTCCTGTGGCTCATGAACAGGCGCGTGTCCGGGGTGGTGAACCGCGAACTGGCAGGCTTCTTGGGCCGGATCATCACGGCTGCGGCCGTGATGGGATTCGCGTGCCAGTTGGTGCTGATGGTCGCCGGCCATCTCGCGGCTACCGGCCCCGGGGTTGCGCTGCTGGTGGCGATGGCGGCCGCGGTTGGGATCGCCGTGTACACCGCGGCGGTCGTGGCGCTGCGGGTTCGCGAGGCCTATCAGGTGTGGGATCTGCTGGCCGGACAGATAAGGCGGCGTGTCGGTAGAGTCGGAGTCGCCCCTGACCCCAACCAGGGCCGCCCCTGACCCCGAACAGGGTGGCCCCTGACCCCGCCGTGGCGGCCGTTATTGCGAATATGGGTCTCAGCTGTTGCATCAAGCTGCCCGATGCTCTATCATCCGACCGACTAGAACGGAATAGCTCTCCTCGGTTGCACCAGGGAGCAGGCGATTGGGGGCGGTGCCTCCAGTGGGGCTGGGCCCAAAAGGCAGCGAGCTCGGAGCTCGTGGGACTCGGTAGCCGAGAGGTGACCTTCGGAAAGAGATCACCCCTCCTGGCCGGGATTTCGCGAGCTATTTTGTTTTCTGGGGCAATTGGCTGGAAGCAAGGGGCTGGAGGAAGGCTCTCCTTGCTACTCGCCACGTGGAGGCCAAATCGTGTTTTCAAGCAAGAAGGGCGTCGCCGCCCTGTCCATAACATCGAACGCAACCCTGGTGGTCCTCAAGCTCACCGTGGGGCTCACCATCGGCTCTGTCAGCGTTATCTCCGAAGCCATACACTCCAGCATCGATCTCCTGGCCGCTACGATGGCCTTTTTCGCCGTCCGGGCCGCGGCTAAACCTCCGGACGACGAGCACCTCTTCGGTCACGGAAAGGCGGAGAACCTCTCCGGCGCGGTAGAGGCCGTGCTCATCTTTTTGGCTGCCATAATGATAATTTACGAGGCCGTCCAGAAGCTGATGCACGGCGTCAACCTAGAGAGCGTCGACCTAGGGATCGTCGTCATGGGCGTCTCCGCTATCGCCAACACCTTTGTCTCCCGTCAACTGATGAGGGTCGCGAAGGCTACCGAGTCCATGGCGCTCGAGGCGGACGCGTGGCATCTGACTACCGACGTACTGACCTCGCTCGGAGTGACCGTCGGTCTGGTGGTGGTCCGGCTGACCGGGTTAACGGTGTTGGACCCCATCATCGCCATCGCTGTCGCCCTGTTCATTTGCAGGACGGCCTTCGACATCACGCGGAGATCGATCCGGGACCTGCTGGATACAAGCCTACCCGCCGACGAGCAGGCGTTGATCCGAGAGGTGCTGGACAAGCACAAGAGCGACATGGTGGGCTACCACGAGATCCGATCCCGCAAGTCCGGCTCGGAACGGCACGTGGACCTTCACCTCGTGATGAACCGAAACGTCACGGTACAGCAGTCCCATGACCTGTGCGACCATTTGGAAAGCGACCTGAAGGATGCACTCGGATCGCTGACGCTAAACATCCACGTAGAGCCGTGCGCCCTTGACTGCGAGACGTGCGAATCGGACTCGGAGCAGGATGGCACGCCCTCCGCGGGCGAGAAGGCGAGCTAAGTGCTGCGCGGGTTGGTTCGGCCTGACCTATCTGGGATAATCTCGTCGAACCGATTTCCTCAGTGCTGACGACAAGGAGTCATGAACGTGGAGATTCCTACCTTCCGTGACGTACTGCGGGCTCAGCGACGGATACGTCCCTATCTAGCGCGGACTCCCCTGTACAGCTACCCGGCGATCGACGACCTCATCGGCACCAAGGTCTTCATCAAACACGAGAACTACCAGCCGGTGGGCGCCTTCAAGGTCAGGGGCGGGATCAATCTCGTCTCCCAACTCACGCCGGACGAGCGCACCCGCGGGGTGATAGCCGTCTCCACGGGAAATCACGGCCAGTCGGTCGCATACGCGGCGCGCCTCTTCAGTGTGCAGGCTCGAATCGTCGTCCCCGAGAAGGCGAACCCGGGCAAGGTCGCGGCGATGCAGGGCATGGGAGCCGAGGTGATCTTTCACGGCGCCAACTTCGACGGGGCAAAGCTCTACTGCGAGGAACTGGCGAAGGAGCACGGCTACCGCTACATCCACTCGGGGGACGAGCCCCTGCTCATAGCCGGAGTTGGCACGGAGACCCTGGAGATGCTGGAGGACGAGCCAGGCCTGGAGGTCATCGTCGTGCCAGTCGGCGGGGGAAGCGGCGCGGCGGGCGCGTGCATCGCGGCCGGCGGCGTGGATCCGGACATCCGCGTGATCGGAGTGCAGTCGAAGTCATCACCGGCCGCCTACGAATCGTGGCGGCAGCGCAGGGTGGTGGAGGCTCCCAACCAGACAATCGCCGAGGGGCTAGCAACCGGTGCAGGCTTCGCGCTGCCGCAAGCGATCCTGTGGGAGTCACTGAGTGACTTCATCCTGGTCGATGACGAGGAGATCCTGAGGGCGATGCGCTGGATGGTGGAGAAGGCCCACACCCTGGCGGAGGGCGCCGGGGCGTCATCTCTGGCGGCCGCCTACCGGCTGAGGAAGCAGCTTGCCGGCAAGAAGGTGGGGATCATCTGCTCCGGGGGCAACGTCTCCGCACCCCAGCTTCGTCAGGCCCTCGAGACGGGGGACGGGGAGAAGGGGTGAGTGGGGGACGGGGAGAGGACCAAAACAGGATACACAGGATGTAGAAGGATATGCAGGATAGGGCACCTGCCACCTATTATCTATCCTGTCTATCCTTATGCATCCTGTGTATCCCGTTCGTTGAGACCCTCACCCCGTGACGCTGCGCTCGCTCGCGTCACGCCTCTCCCAGAGGTAGAGGCAGTTCGCCTCCTCTCCCCGTCGCCCCATCCCCCACTCATCCACTCGCGGTGCCGGCGGCACGCACCCGCTGGTAGTGCCGGCGAGCCTTGGCGCGGTTGCCGCAGTCGTTCATGTCGCACCAGCGGCGGCTTTGGTTCTTGCTCATGTCCAGGAACAGCCACTCGCAGGAGTCACCCGCGCACTCTCGCACCCTCTGCAACTCCTCCGAGGTCAGTAGCTCTGCCGCGGATCGCGCGATGGGCCACAGCAGCTGGTCCAGTTCGTCGCTCTCGACCCAGGTCCAGCCGTACCCGACCATGTCGTGCTCCAGCCGAAGCCTGGACATAGCCACAGCTAGGATTTCATTGAGGGTCCCAAGATCGGCTTCCCTGGGCGGCAGAGCGACCGCGCTGGCAGAAAAGACTCGGTAGAGTGCTTCCCTCAAGCCGACACCCCGACGCAAGACGGCGCCGGCCACCTCCGGCTGCTTCTCTGCATTCGCCAGCAGCTGTTCCGCCTTCTCCGGCTTCAGAATGCCAGCAAGCCGAGCCCAGGCCACCAACTCAAGGTAGGACGTGAGCCGATCGTTGGGCTGGGCGGACGTACGCCCGCTCACCGTGTTGGCGAAGTCCAGACACAACGTCCTCTCAACCTGATCCGGCCTATCCGTGCGGCTGCCAGACACCTTGAATCCTCATTATAACCATCAAATATGACTTTACAGGTTAGGCAGCCAAGCGTATACTCTAACCTGCGATCAGACTGTAACAGGTTAGATTCGCGAGGTCAACTGGCGACTTCGGCTCGGCCCTGTTGTTTTTGGACCAGCAGCCTACCTGCTTCCACGTCCACAAGGCCCTTATCTGTGAGACGAAGCTCGGGGACCACCGAGAGGGAAGGGAAAGAGAGGATCGAGAAGGGAGCCTCGACGGCGCAGCCGAGCCCTCACGGATCATCAAGTGGAGTCCTCGCCGCAGCCTCTCCCTCCCCTCATCGAGCGCTGTGCTCTCATGGTCGGAGTCGATCTGCGCGCCATCGTTGTGGGTTGCGTGACGAGATCTGGACCTACATTGCTTATCGGCCCGAGAGCATGTTCTGGAAATTACCCAGGATACGGTGCAGCATATCCTGGCTCGGGCTATTACTGCCGTCCCCGCTATCGCTCCTCGAACTCTTGTCTCCGTGGTTGTTGTCCTGTCCTCGGCTGTTATCCGGCGCGGGGGTGCCCGTAGCGGTCCGAGCAACGTTCGGGTAACTCTGTTTGCCCACGCCAGAATCCCCACCGTGGGATCGGTCGCGGCCGACAGACTGATCCTGAGCAGCCGGGACCGGGGTCGCGATAGCGGCTGGCGCATCGGCCGACACGGGCGTCGGCGTGGCAGTCACAGATGAGTACCCAGCCTGAGTTGCGGTTTCAGCCGATCTTGCCGCGCCCTGCCCTCGCTGCCGCACGTCCGCCCCATCTGCTGCGCCCGTATTCTGGTCTCTAGCGGCCGCGCTATTTCCCTGATTCGGGTTTCCGGCATTGTCGGGCCGGCCATTTGCCCTACCGTTTCCATTCGCCATCACGACAGTCGCTGTGGGGGCGCGCACGACCATGACGGCTGTGGGCGCGATGGTGGGATTGGGAGAAGTAACCGCAGCTGTGGACGGCCGCGCCGTTGCCCCGGTAGTGGGAGCAGCGCTATGGTCAGGCTCGGACTCAACGCTGGAAGATGCCGCGATGCTGCGACGGATCGCAGCACCGATGGCAGCCTGGGCCTGCTTGCTCTGCACCTTGCTCTGGACTTGCTTCAGGACCTCGGCGTTCTGCCTCAGGGTCTCCTGAACCTTTTCGGGTGCAGCGGGAGCAACCTGAGCAGCCGCCTCAGACGCTTTGACCGCGGCGTCGACCTTCTGCTCGTAGAGGGCGACTCCCTGGGTAACGGCCGCGGTATTGTCCTGTTGCGCAGCGCTCCGCACTTCGGCCACCCGTTTGGCGGCGAACTGGAGCTCGAGTTCGCTGCGAGCCTGATCGTTGGGAGCGATGGCTAGCTGGGCGTTCTCAACGGCCAGCTTCACGGGATAGAGGGGCTCCTCCGGAAGGCTGTTCGCCGAAGCAACGATGGTGCCGCTCGTCGCCACGACGACGAGCGCCAGCGCCGCGGCTACCCTGACAAGGGGAGTAGCCCAACTGGAAGCCGGCACTGCCGTTGGTAGAAAACGGTGCCACCATTTCTCCCGTGGCTGTGCCTTCCCGTGGGAGAAGACCGGGCGCTTATAGCCCCGCAGGCTGGCCGGAGCATCCACCTTCGGCAGGGCACTTAGCTCTGCTGCCAGGGAAAGCAGCGGCTCTAACTCAGCCCTCAGCCCCGGGTAGAGGGTCAACGCTCCCTCGAGCGTCGTCTCGCCCGTCTCCATCCTTTCGAGGCAGTCGGCTAGCGCCTCCTCGATGTTGCTGAACACCCTCTTGTTCCCCTCGTTCGATCATCTTCCTTAGCGCCGCGAGCGCTCGATGCTGGGCAACTCTCAGCGCTCCAGGGCTCTTGCCGGTGATGGCGGCCACCTCGGTGTAATCCATTTCCTCGATAAACCGCATCACAATCACCGCCCGTTGATCTTCCGGTAGCTGCCGGATCGCTATCTCCAGATCCCTCGCCCTCTCCCCCCGCAGGTAGTGGCTCTGAGGCTCCAGGTCCTGGGAGACCAGATCCTCCTCCAGTTCCCCCTGGGCTCTGGCCGTGCGGTAATGGTCGATCACGGCGTTACGAGCGAGCCGCATCAGCCAGTGGGAGAACGGTATATCCCGCCACTGGTACCGCGGCATCGCCTCCCAGGCCTTTACAAAGACCTGAGAGGTCAGATCCTCTGCATCGGTCCGGGCACCTACCTTGTAGTAGATGTATCTGTAGATCATGTCCAGGTAGACGTCATACAGCCTGCCGAAGGCCCCGGCATCGCCCTGGGAAGCCTTCTGTACGAGCTGGTGCAGTTCTGCCTGAGGTATCTGACCTTCGTCTCCCAATGTGGAGCCTTTCACCAAATAGAACGCTGTGGGGGTCAAGACGTTACAGAAGAACAGTTGTGACCGCAAGGATAGCATTTCGGCACGGGTGATAACACATCGCGAATCGAGTTCAGCGAGAAGTTGAGGATGCGCGGAACCGTGGCGCGAGCTATGCACAACCTAGATTGATTATTGTCGGAGCTTCGAAACCGGAGGATGAAATGAACGGGCAGATCGCCGGCATACACCACGTCACCGCTATCGCCGGCAACCCGCAGCAGAATATCGACTTCTACACCGATTTCCTGGGCCTGCGCCTGGTCAAGCTGACCGTCAACTTCGACGACCCTGGGAGCTACCACCTCTATTATGGCGACCGGGTGGGGCACCCCGGCACCATCCTAACCTTCTTCGCGTGGCCGGGCGGCCCCAGGGGACGGCTCGGAGCAGGCCAGGTGGTGGCCACATCATTCGCCATCCCCGAGGCATCGGTAGGTTATTGGATCGAGCGCTTCAAGGAACATGGGGTGGATTTCGAGGGTCCGACGAGCCGCTTCGGCCTGGATGTGATCGCCTTCTCGGATCCGGATGGACTGCAGCTGGAGTTGGTGGCCGGCGCACCGGATGTGGGTGCAACCCCGTGGGAAGAGAGCCCTGTCCCGCCGGAGCACGCAACGCGAGGATTCCACGGGATCACTATGGCCGAGCACGATCTGCTCGGTACCGAGTCGCTGCTGGCGAGGACGATGGGCCTCCGGCGTGCGGGGGATGGGCACGGCCGCACGCGATACGAGGTTTCCTCGGATTCGGCAGGGCGCAACGTGGAGATTCTCCCCTCGGCCGAGCACCGCCCTGGCCGGGTAGCGGTGGGCACGGTGCATCACGTGGCGTGGCGAACGGACGGCGATGCGGAACAGGCCGCCTGGAGACGGCGATTGGAGGCGCTCAGCACGGACGTGACGCAGGTGGCCGATAGGAAGTACTTCCATTCCATCTACTTCCACGAGCCCGGAGGGGTGCTCTTCGAGATTGCCACGGATCCCCCTGG
>JAJYKO010000274.1 GCA_021788565.1 Chloroflexota bacterium | reverse complement strand
CGACGACGTACGGTTTCAGACTCGCATGCGTCTGCTCCCGATCCCATGGGCAGCCGTCGGGGGCCCTGAGGCGAGCCACGATCTGCACGAGCGTGTCGAAGCTTCCGAAGGCACGTTCGGGGATAGTCGACGGCACGTACAGCGCAGTCAGGTGATCGATGGACTGCTGTCGATCCAGATCGTGCAACGGCACCTGTTTGACAGTCTGGTTGCCGGAGCCTCCGTCGCCCTGTACGAGCGTGACGAGGTGATCCGCTGGATAGAGTCTCAGCAGTTCCAGTTTGACGTCCGACGCCACCAGCCGGTCCTCGATCTGATAGACGAGAAGATCGATCAGCGGATTAGCAGCGGCCACCCTGCTTGCCTCCAGCAGCAGAAGGCCGCTCCCCATTGTCGAGCGGGACGCCGACATCGAGGCTTCGACAAAGGAGACACCGGGCACCACGACCACTTCCAGATCCGGCCTCTCCGCGGCAATAGCCAGGATCTCGTGGACCGAATCCTCGGCCATGGATGGGTCACCAGGTACGGCGTAAAGTATTTCACCCTGTCGGCCGGCAATGGAGATCACCTCCGTCGCGAGCTCCCTGTAGAGACCCTCGAACGACTGGCGACGCTCGTACACGTAGTCCAGGGAGTGCCAGCGAATCGTCGGTGGAAACTGCTCGACGGTAGGGTGGCGTGACGTCCGAAGCCAGACCTCCGAGGAATGCTCCAGTAGCCACCTCGCCTTTTCGGTCAGGAGGTCATATGGGCCCGGGCCGAGCCCAAGTATCGTGATTTTCAACATCGCCTCCGCGCGAAGCTTCCGTTGTGGGAGGGATTCCGGGCGAGTAACGCCCGAAATCGCCTCTGACTCCTGCCTTCTATGGTAGCATAGCCTTCTCCGTGCCGTGTCGGCGCCGCTACTGACCAGCGGGCTTGACAGCGTTTGCGGCTCGAGAGTAGGATCGCACGGTAGGTGGTTGTTTAACCGTGCGACACCACTACTATTTGACCGGAGTTCCCCCACCCTCGGGATCCGGTTCGCATCAGGAGGGACGCATGCCCGCAACGTGGTATGCGGCGCGCGGTCCGGTGGTTCTCACCGTCTTCGCTGTTCTTGCGTTGGTCCTGATCCAGACAGGATGCGAAGTCAGCGTCGAAGAGCCTCACGGGGCGTCGAAAAGCGGCGAGCAGGTCGCCATGTCAACTTCGACCAGTCCTCTTCCGAAGTACGCGGTATCGATCAGTGCGATCGATTTCGACCCTCCACTCAAGAGCGACACCCTGCTCAAGTCACAACAGCCGGAGAGCCTTGTCGCGGCGGTAGAGAACAAAGGAACCGCACAACTCAGACAGTTGGTTGTGGAAGCGCAGGTCAGCAGCCAACGTGGCGAGTACTCCGCACGGAACGAGGTACAGGTGGATAAGCTGTCGCCGGGCGAGACCAAGGTAGTGAGGTTCACGGGGGTCGGTCCCCTCGCGGAACTGCCAAAGTCACCCTCATATCGAATAAGCGTCTCCGTGACTGGCGCTCAGCTCGACCCATCGCTACCAAAGTTCTCTCGGGTACTCACAGTCCGGGTTGCTGATCAGTAATACCTTCGCTCCGCGCAGCAACATTCTTGGCTCGCGGCGGCGATATGAGTGTGCCATTGCCGTGCTGTGTGCTGTATAATTGCATGCACAGAGAGGATGCAGCATGGCAGGCAGGATAGTACCGGCTCAATTCCCCAAACCGCACTCCTCGGCGCACGGCCTGCACGTCGGCAAGGTTGCGACCTCCCTTCGCAAGCCGTTCCAGATCTCATCCACGTACAGGTGGCTGACAGTCGCCATGCTGGTGCTTGGCCTGTTCGTCTCCGTCGAACTTCAGGCTCCAGTTGCCAGAGCGCCTGTGACACAGGACTACCCTCGCGAGTTGGCGAAGGACACTATCAGCCGGCTGGAAACCGAGCAGAAGGAGCTAAAGGCCACCATCGCGGACCGGCGGGCGCAGCTTGCCGCTGTCCAAAAGGACGCGGCGACACGCAAGACGGCGCTCGCCGACCTCAATACTCAGCTGGAGCACCAGCGCACCCTGGCCGGTCTGGTAGCTCTGGAAGGGCCCGGAGTCCAGGTCGTCCTGGACGACAGCGGGGTAAAGACCATTCCGTCCGGTGACGACGTTGCCAACTATATTATTCATGACTACGACATTCGTGACGTCATTTCCGCGCTTTGGCAGGCCGGTGCCGAGGCGATAGCCATTGGAGACGAGCGGGTCGTGGCCACCACGTCCGTCTACTGCGTTGGTAGTACGATTCTGGTGAACGATACGCGCATGTCGCCGCCATATAAGATCACGGCCATCGGGCCGCCGACCATGGAGAACGCCTTGAACTCGCCCTCACGTTTACAGAGCTTCAAGTCGGACGTGCGGCAGTACGGGGTGCAGTTCAAGGTGACCAGTTCCAAGAGCCTCAAGGTGCCTGCTTTCTCGGGCAGTTTCTCGGACAAGTACGCCAAGCCCGGCAACACGCCGTAGCGAAGCGGCGAGACCTACGAGGTCTTGAAGAGCTCGCAGGTCTGGGGCATCGACGAGCAAGGGGACAGATAATGCGCGGACGACCCTCTCAGATAACCCTCACGTTGGTGTGCCTCCTTCTTGGCGCTGCCCTGGTTGTGCAATTTCGCACCCAGGGGAACATCGTCAAGTCGATCCTGGTGGACTCCACCACCGAGCAGGCGACAATCACGAACGGACTGGTCGAGAGCAACGCGTCCTTACGCAAGGAGATCGATAGCCTGGATACCCAACTGGTCCAGTATCAGAAAGGGGACCCTGCGACCGACATGCAATCGCTGGTTAACGACCTCAACCAGACCAAGGTCGTCAACGGGACCATCGAGGTCTCGGGACCGGGGATACAGCTTATCCTGACCGGAACACTCGCTCCCGAGGAGTTGCAGGACATAATCAACGAGATCAGGAACGCGGGGGCAGAGGCGATTGTGCTCAACGGCCAGCGTGTCGTGGTGAATTCGGCCGTGGTCCAGGGAACCAGCGGACCTTCTCTGGACGGCATGTCCGTTCAGCCACCCTATCGCTTTGAAGCCATAGGAGACCCCGAGACGCTGCAGGTGGCGATAGATCGAAAGGGAGGCCTTGTTCCCCTTCTGGTGGCCAACCATCCTGGCCTGCGGATGAATCTCTCGATGCAGGCCAAGATCGTCGCCCCGATCGACGACCGCAAGATGACCTTCCGCTATGCGCAACCGGTGAACCAGTGAAGAGTGAGGAGTAATGAGGAGAACCGCTCCTCATTACTCCTCACTCATCAATCGCTAGTGGCAGGTGGCGCAGCTTCCGCCGCTGCAGCCGGCGCACCCTCCTCCGGAGGATGACACGGTGACACCACCATCGCCCGAGCTCGAGCTGTGGACTGAGGCGAAGGTGGATAACAGCTTCCGAGTGTGGCCCCCGGTGCAATTTGGGCACGGGGGTTGCTCGTTAGAACGGCTTAGTGAGACAAGCTTCTCAAATTTGGTGTCGCAATCCTGGCAATAGTACTCATAGATGGGCATAGTGGCGTCTCCGATCCAGGGCGGTAGCTCTGTAGATGATTCTAAGTTAGCGGCCTCTGTTGGTCAAGCAGAGGCAAGGAGGCTGCTCTTTGAGGGAAATAGCTTCGCGGTGTCTCGACCAGGCCCAGGCGTCGGGGGCCAGTTACGCCGACGTGCGCATCGTTCGGGAACGCACTGAAGAGATCGTCGTGAAGAACGGCCGAGTGGAGGCTGTTCTTTCTCACGAGAGCGAGGGCTTCGGCGTCCGCGCCATCGTGGGCGGGGCCTGGGGCTTCGCGAGCAGCCGGCGGCTCGATCCCGCCGAAGCGGACCGGATTGCTGCCCTGGCCGTTCGCATCGCCAGGGCCAGCGCGCTGGCGAAACGGGCCGACGTCAACCTGGGTCCGAGGGTTGTCTCCTCCGGGACCTATGCCACCCCGGTCAAGATTGATCCGTTCAGTGTCCCTGTGGAGGAGAAGATCCAGCTCTTGCTGGCGGCCGATGCCGCGATGCGCCAGTCGGGCGAGATAACGGTGGCGGATAGCAGCTTCGAGTGTATCCGCACCGACAAGCTGTTCGCCAGCACCGAGGGTAGCTTCGTGGAGCAGAGCCTAGTGGAAACCGGAGGGGGAATAGAAGCGACCGCCGTCAGAGACGGCGAGGTGCAGAAACGCTCCTACCCCAACAGCTTCGGGCGGCACCAGGGAACGGCGGGATACGAGTTCTTGCTGGACATGCAGCTGGTGGAGAACGCCCCGCGGATGGCCGAGCAAGCTGTGCAACTTCTATCGGCCCCGCAGTGCCCTGCCGATCTGGTGACCACGCTCATCCTTGACCCCACGCAACTCGCGCTGCAGGTGCACGAGTCGTGCGGGCACCCCATCGAGCTCGACAGGGTCCTGGGTACGGAGGCCAGCTACGCGGGCACCAGTTTCCTGACTCCAGAGAAGCTGGGCAACTTCCGGTACGGCTCGGACATAGTCAACATCGTGGCCGACGCTACTGTACCTCAGGGCCTCGGCACTTTCGGCTACGACGACGAAGGCGTGCCTGCGCAGAGGGTCCCCATCATACAGAACGGACTCTTCGTCAACTACCTGACCTCTCGGGAGACGGCGACTGCGCTGGGGCAGACGAGCAACGGCACTATGAGGGCAGACGGATGGAATCGGATCCCGCTAATCAGAATGACGAACATCAATCTTGAACCGGGACCATGGAAGTTCGAGGACCTGATTGCCGACACCGACGACGGCATACTCATGCAGACGAACAAGAGCTGGAGCATCGACGACAGGAGGCTCAACTTCCAGTTCGGAACCGAGATCGCCTGGGAGGTCAAAGGCGGCAAGCTCGGCCAGATGTACAGGAACGCCACCTATACGGGAATCACTCCCCAGTTCTGGGGAAGCTGCGATGCCGTCTGCGATGAGTGGAGGGTGTGGGGCACTCCCAACTGCGGGAAAGGCGAGCCTTCTCAGACAGCTCACGTCGGTCACGGCGCTGCCGCGGGCCGTTTCAGGAACGTCCGCGTCGGCGTGATGAGATAGGGGGGCACCGTGATAGGTGAAGAAAGAATCCACGAGGTGACGGAGGATCTGCTCAGGTACTCCACCGCCGATCAGACTGAAGTGGTTGTTACGGGAGACGAGTCGGCGCTGACGCGTTTCGCTAACTCGGCTATTCACCAGAACGTTATGGAGAACAACGCCGAAGTTCGGGTGCGGGTGGTGCTGGGCAAGCGAATAGGGGTGTCAACCTCCAACACCTTCGACGCTGCGAGGCTAAGGCAGCTGGTCGATTCGGCCATGGCAGCCGCCAGGAACCAGCCGGAGAATCCGGATTTCGTGTCCCTGCCCGGGCCAGAACCGGTAACTCGGCTGAACGCCTCCGATGAGGCGACGGCTAACTGCGATCCAGAGCAACGAGCGGAGGCCGTGCGCGCCATTTGCGCACTCGCCTCAGCGCAGCGCCTCTCCGCTGCCGGCGCCCTGGAAACCGGATATCAAGAGTATGCGGTCGCGAACTCCCGCGGCGTGTTCGCGTACGATACGCAGAGCTTCTCCAGGCTGAATACGGTGATAATGTCCGACAGCGGATCAGGTTACGCCGAACGCAACAGCACTCGATTCTCGGACGTTGACGCCGAGGGCGCCGCCAGGGAGGCTATCGCCAAGGCCATCAGAAGCCGAAACCCGTTGGATCTGCCGCCTGGCGAGTACGTGACCATCCTGGAAGAATACGCGGTCGCTGAAATGTTGTTTTACCTCGCATACGTGGGGCTCGGAGCCCTCGCCGTGCAGGAAGGCCGGAGCTTCATGAACGGCCGGTTCGGGCGCCAGATTGCCGATTCCAGGGTGAGCGTTTGGGACGATGGGCATGACCCGCGCGGCTACCCATGGTCGTTCGATTTCGAGGGCGTGCCGAAGCAGAAGGTGGACCTGATACGCAACGGAGTCGCCAACGGCGTAGTCTACGACAGTTACACGGCTGGTAGGGAGGGCAAGCGCTCTACCGGGCACGCGTTACCGGCACCGAACCCCTTCGGACCGTTTCCTCTAAACCTCATCATGAGCACGGGGAACGCTACCAAGGAAGAGATGCTGGCGTCCGTCGATAGGGGGCTCTGGGTCACCAGGTTCCACTACGTGAACATCGTCCATCCCACGCAGACAGTGCTGACCGGTATGACTCGCGACGGCACGTTCCTGATCGAGAACGGCAAGGTCGTGGGTCCGGTGAAGAACTTTCGGTTCACGCAGAGTGTGCTCGACGCCCTCTCCAGTGTCAGAATGATCGGTAAGGACAGCCTGCTTGCCGGCTCGCGATCCGAGGCCGCGCTCGTGCCGGCTCTGCTGGTGGATCGCTTCCGCTTCACGGGAGCCACGGAGTTCTAGATCAAGGCCAGGGTGAAACCCGCGGGGTCTCGGGGCATCGCGGCGCGTCAGCACAGGGCCACGAGCCAAAGACCCCCCGGGTTTTGGTCACCGCTTTACTTTAGAGTGGGGGTTGGGTGTTGGGGGATGGCGAATGGAGAGGACGTCGATTTCGAAGGGTTGCAGGCAACACTCGGTATCGCGCTGCCTGATCGCGAACTGGTCCTGCAGGCACTGACCCACAGCTCTTATCTAAACGAGAACCCCGTCGCTTCCCCGGCCTCGAATGAGCGGCTGGAGTTCCTGGGTGACGCCGTTCTGGGAATGGCAACCGCCGACTACCTCTATCGGACCTTCCCTGACCTGCCGGAGGGAGAGCTGACGAGCCTGCGAGCCGCTGTCGTTCGGGCGGACGAACTGGCAGGATGGGCGAGGGGGTTGCGGCTGGGCGAAATGCTCAGGCTGGGCAAAGGGGAGGAGTCCCACAGCGGGCGCGACCGCAAGAGGCTGCTGGCGGCGACCTTTGAAGCGCTCCTTGGCGCCGTCTATCTGCAGCTCGGCTACGACGGCGCGAGGCGCATGCTGGATAGCTTCGTGCCTCCTGCGATAGAATCTGTGATCCGCCGTCAGGGCGCTGTGGATTCCAAGTCGATGTTGCAGCAAGTCTGCCAGGCGACGCGACAAATCACCCCGGTCTATCG
>JAJYKO010000273.1 GCA_021788565.1 Chloroflexota bacterium | reverse complement strand
AGCCTGCGGGAACGCGCGAGGGAGAAGGTCCTCCAGATCCTGGAGGAGCACCAGCCCGAGCCGCTGCCGGCGGACGCCCTCCGCGCGCTCGACGACGTGATCGCCCAGGCGCAATAGGGCGAGCGAGCTGAGGTCAGGCGCAGGTTGTAGGGGCCGGCGGCCCTGCCGGCCCGTCTGGGCGGGCGGACACGGCGGTCCGCCCCTACAAGACCGAGGCAGGTGAGGGCCGGACTGGGGGGGTGTATTGCGCCATACGGAAGGGCGGAGTCATTTAGAACAGGGGAGTACTATGGGCTTCCTCGGCAAAATTCTCGAAGTTGATCTGACCAGCCGGCGGATAGAGACCGTCGAGATGGATGAGGGGCTGGCGCGCAAGTTTCTCGGCGGCCGGGGGATCAACTCATATCGGCTGTATGCGGAGTTGCCGGAGACGATTGGCCCTCTGGACCCCGAGAACCTGCTGCTGCTGAGCGGCGGCCTGCTGACCGGAACGGAGGCTCCCTCTTCCTCCCGGCTGCACGTCAGCGCTCGTTCTCCCCTGACAGGGTTGCTCGGTAGCTCGAACGTGGGTGGCTACTTCGGCGCGGAGTTGCGGGCCGCCGGGTTCCAGAGCATCGCGATTCGAGGACAGTCCGACGCGCCGGTCGCCCTTCGCATCGTCGGGGAGCGGGCGGAACTCGTTGACGCCACCGATCTATGGGGGCACGATGCTTGGGAAACGCAGAAGATCCTTCAGCAGCAGTTGGGCGCGGAGCACACACGGGTCGTTTCCATCGGCCCTGGTGGCGAGTCGTTGGTTCGCTACGGATGCATAATGACCGAACGGGGCCACGCGGCAGGGCGCACCGGAATGGGCGCGGTGATGGGCTCCAAGCGGCTGAAGGCGATCGCCGTGAAGGGAAACGGCAGGAAGGTCTCCGATGATCCTGCCATGCGCGAGACGATTCGCCGCTACGCGGCCGCTATCCGCAACGCCCCCAGGTATCCCATTTACTCCAAGTACAGCAACAGCGGATTCGTCCTCTGGGCCGATGAGACGGGTATTCTCGCGACCCGCAACTACCGGGAGAACCGGTTCGAGGGGGCGGCTCGCATCGATGGGACGAAGATCATCGACTACGTGACACGGCCCAGCGGCTGCTACCGGTGCCCGGTTCACTGCAAGGCCGAACTTCGGATCGAGTCTGGGCCGTTCGCCGGTACCGAGGGGGAGCGACCCGATATCGAGCCGATCGTCGCGCTCGGCTCGAAGTGCGGGCTCGACGATGTGGAGGCTCTGCTTTACCTTTACAACCTGTGTGGGAAACTCGGCATCGACGTTATCTCGGCTGCCAGTAGCGTGGCCTTTGCCATGGATCTGTTCGATAGGGGCATACTGACAACCTCCGACACGGACGGCGTCGAGCTAAGGTGGGGAGACGCGCGGGCGATGGAAGTGATGTTCCGCAAGATCGCCCTGCGTGAAGGTTTCGGGGCGGTTCTGGCCGAAGGCGTGGCCGGGGCTGCCAGACTGATCGGCCGGGGTGCGGAGCAGTTCGCCCACCATACCAAGGGGCTGGAACTGACTGCATACGATCCCCGAGGTGCCATGGGGACCGCACTCGGATACGCGGTCTCGCCCAGGGGTGCTGACTTCACCTCGGTTCACGCGCTGCCGGAATACCGATGGGACGCCGAGAAGGGGACGCAGGAGTTTGGCGTGCCCGAGTCCGTGGATCAGCACTCCACGGGAGGGAAGGGCGTTCTGATTAAACACACCATGTCGGTGTCGGCGGCCGTGGACTCCTTGGGCATCTGCAAGGTGGCTGCCCTGAACGTGGTGGACGACTTCTCGCTGCGGGCGGAGGCTGAGCTTGCCTCGGCAGTGAGCGGCTTCGAACTGACACCGCAGGATCTGCTAACCACGGGCGAGCGGATTCTCAACGTGGAGCGGCTGTTCAACCTCCAGCGTGGCGCGAGTCGCCTGGACGACAAGCTGCCGGACCATTTCCGGCGGGACGGGCTGGCAGAGGAGCCCCATCGGGGGGCCACGGTCGATCTGGAGCCGATGCTGGATCAGTACTACGGGGTCATGGGGTGGGACTCCGAAGGCCGTCCCACCGCGGAGAAGTTGCGGGAACTGGGCTTATGATGCGCCACCCTCACCCCGTGGACCTGCCCTCTGGCCGGTCCACGCCTCTCCCAGAGGGAGAGGGTGCCCGGTAGATGCCTCTCCCTCTGGGAGAGGCCGACCGGAGGGCGGGTGAGGGCAGTCTTGGCCGCAAATGAGATAGTGGCCTGGGTCGCCCCTGACCCAGGCGGCTCATGGGGACAATCGGCGGGCGTGACGCTGCGCCCGCTCGCGTTACGGGGGCCACACCCCGCCTCTGCTGGATAGCAGATCACCAGTAACATAGGACTAAACCAAAGCCAGGATGAAACCCGCGGGGTCTCAGGGAATCAAGGCGCGTCAGTACAGGACCACGAGCCAAAGACCCCGCGGGTTTGGTAACCGCTTTACTTTAGAGAGGATACTTCGTGATGATGGGCGACGCTGAGTTGCGGGAGTTCGTGAGGCTGTTCCAGGTGCCGGAGGTGGCCATACCCTACATCGATCGCATGGTGAACCCCGATGAAGTCCGGTTGGTGTTGGCCGCCGGGAGCTCCACTTTGAACGTGGAGTCCGCGGCTGGGGTTCTGGGGGTACCGGCCGAAGAAGCCGCCGCTGCCCTGGAGAGCGCCTTCCGCCGCGCGGTGCTCGATCGCGAGGGGGTCGATGGCCATTTCGTCTACCGTCCCACCAGCTATTACACCCGCCTGGACGTCTTTGCGACCTTCGACTCAGACTGGGACGAGTTCCCGATGGACGCCCGCGAGGCGCTGGACGCGTGGATGCTGGACGAGTATGTCGAGAAGGTGCGGCCGAACGTCGAACGGCTGAAGGCAGGACTTCCGGCGGAGGGCAGCCCAGGGAACGACAGCATCCTGCTACTGCACGAACTCGACGCCATCGTAGACTCGGCGACCACCATCGCCGTCGTTCCCTGCGACTGCCGTCGCCTGGGGCAGACGTGCCAGCGGCACGTGGATTCTGAAACCTGCGTGCAGTTCGACGCCAGGGCGGAGAAGAAGCTGGCGCGCGGCTTGGGACGGCAGTTGACGGCGAAAGAGGCGAAGCAGCTGCTGGCGAAGGCAGATCGCCGGGGGCTTATGCACACCACCGATCTGCAGATCGGAGAGGATGGTCCCGCCCCCATTTGCAGCTGCTGCGCCGACGACTGCTACGTTTTCCGGGCGGCAGCCCGCCTGGACAGCAAGGGTGTCTGGCCCCGAAGCCGATACGTCGCGACCCACGACGCTGAGTCCTGCCAGATGTGCGGCGCCTGTGTCGCGCGCTGCCACTTCGGCGCCTTCCATTTTGATGGAACGACGGTGGAGCGAGCAGGACTGGAGGTTCACAACGTCGTCTTGGACCCCGACCGCTGCTGGGGCTGCGGGCTGTGCACGGCCGTTTGTATGATCGATTCCATCACCCTTGTCCCGCTGGAAGTGTAGGGCAGGGTTTTATGCCCTGCCGCCCGGTCGTCATCGAGCGCGCTGCGGCGGGGCACAAGACCCCGCCCTACGGGTTGGGTAGCCAACATGATCGCGAGGTGGGGATGGGCCCCGCCCCACGGGTTGGGTAGCCAACATGATCGCGAGGTGGGGATGGGCCCCGCCCCACGGGTTGGGTAGCCAACATGATCGCGAGGTGGGGATGGGCCCCGCCCTATAGCATCACAACCGAGATAAGCCGAGGAGACGAAGCAGCGTGGCAACCGCCTCCATCGAAGCGACCGCTCAACCGGTAACCGTGAGCCGCCCGGCCATATTCTGGCTGCGGTTGCGCCGCGCCCCGGCCACCCTGGCGGGCCTGCTGATCGTGCTCTTCTTCCTCTTCATGGCCACCTTCGGCCCGCTGGTGAGCCCGTACGGGTACGCCCAGCAGAACATGATGGCGCGACTTCAACCGCCGTCGATGGCGCACCTCTTCGGCACCGACCTGTTCGGCCGAGACGTACTGAGTCGAGTCCTGGTTGGCAGTCGGGAGATCTTCGTCCTGTCAGGCAGCGGCACCCTGCTGGCGGTGTTTCTCGGGCTATCGATTGGCCTGTTCGCTGGCTACTATGGCGGTCTCCTGGATGAGATCATCATGCGGATGATGGACGTATTGCTCTCGGTTCCGTCGCTGCTGCTGGCCATGCTGCTGCTGGCCATGGTGGGTCCGTCCGAGGTCAACGTCGTTCTGGTGGTCGTGATCCTGTACATTCCCATGGTGAGCCGGGTGGTGCGGAGCGTGGTCCTGGATCTCAAGACGAAGGAGTTCGTGGAGGCGGCCAAGGTGAGAGGCGAGACGCGGCTGTTCATCATGTTTCGCGAGATCCTACCCAACGCCATGGCGCCCCTGATCGTCGAGGGGGCCGCGCGATTCTCATATTCCATCTTCCTCGTCGCTTCCCTGGGCTTCCTCGGGCTGGGAGTGCAGCCTCCGTCGCCCAACTGGGGGCTTATGGTGGCGGAAGCCCGTGACTCCTACTCGTTTGCCCCGTGGATGCTGATCTTTCCCTCGGCGGCAATCTCACTGCTGATCATCGGCGTCAGCCTGCTGGGCGACGGACTTCGACGGCTGCTGCGGCCGAGCCTGTCTGGAGAGTGACCATGACGAACGTCCCGGTCCTAGAGATCGAGCAACTCCTGGTCTCCTATAGGACGGAGACGGGATGGCTCGATCCCGTGCGGCAGGTGTCGTTGAAGGTGCAGCCTCACGAGAAGTACGGGCTCGTGGGGGAGTCAGGCTCTGGCAAGACTACCCTCGCACTGGCTGTCATGCGCTACCTGGCCGGCAACGGAAAGGTGAGGGGAGGGCGTATCCTCCTCAATGGAGACGACCTGCTCTCGAGGTCGGACGCCGAGATGCGCAGAGCCTGGGGCGGGCAAATCGGCATGGTCTACCAGAACCCATCCACGGCGCTCAACCCGGCCCTCACTATCGGGGACCAGATCGCCGAGACGGCCCATATCCACCTGCGGCTGCCGCGACGAGAGGCTCAGCTCAAGGCGCTGGACATGCTGAGGCAGGTGCAGATGCCAGATCATGCTTCGGTGAGCCGTCGCTATCCACACCAACTCAGCGGCGGCATGCTGCAGCGTGCCCTGATCGCCATGGCACTGACGAGCAACCCCCAGCTACTCATCATGGACGAGCCGACGACGGCGCTGGACGTGACGACCGAGGCGGTAGTCCTGGATTTGATACAGGGACTTTCCGAGCAGTACCCATCGGCCATCCTTTACATAACCCATAACCTGGGTGTGGTGGCGCGTTTGTGCGATCGGATTGGCGTGATGTACGCCGGCGAGCTGATGGAAGAGGCTCCCGTGACCGAGCTGTTCCGCCGGCCGCTGCATCCATACACGCTGGGGCTGATCGGCTGTGTGCCCAACCTGGTGAGCGGCAAGCACGACGGGGACTTGAACACCATCCCCGGATTCATCCCCAGGTTGGACCAGCTTCCACCGGGCTGCATCTTCGCGCCGCGCTGTCTCATGGCCGAGGATGCCTGCCTCCATGTTCGCCCGCCTTTCGTCGAAGTGGCACCTGGCCGTTCCTCGGCGTGTCTTCGGTGGAAGGAGCTAGCGGCCGGCGGTGAACGCGTGGACGAGGCAGGGAGAATTGTAGGGGCCGGCGGCTCTGCCGGCCCGTCAGGGCGGGACGCCCTCACCCTGACCCTCTCCCAGAGGGAGAGGGTGGACCGGCGCCTCTCCCAGAGGGAGAGGGAACTGGCCCAGAACCCAGAACTCAGAACCCAGAACCTGTCGGATGCGCCAGTGTTGCTGCGAGCGACCGACATCAAGAAGTACTTCAAGAGCGGCGGATCTGCCCTGTCGTGGCTGCCCGGACTGGCCCCGCCTCCGGTGAAGGCAGTCGACGGCATCAGCGCGGAGATGCGGAAGGGATCGACGCTGGGAATTGTGGGCGAAAGCGGGTGCGGAAAGACCACCTTCGGGCGCTGCATTGTGGGGCTCACCGAGCCGTCGGCGGGAGAAGTGCGATTCGAGGGGAAGGCCCTCCCGGCCGCGGTGGCTCAGCGACCACGCTCTACGCTGAAGAAGCTCCAGATGGTGTTCCAGAACCCTGATGCCTCGCTCAATCCCAGGATGAGCGTCGGTGACATCATCGCTCGCCCCCTGAGGCGGCTGGCGGGAGTGCCCTCCGGGGAACTCCGGCGCCGGACGCTCGAGCTACTGGAGGCGGTGCACCTGCCGGAGAGCTACATCGATCGGCTGCCGGAGGAACTGAGCGGTGGAGAGAAGCAGAGGGTAGCGATCGCGCGCGCGTTCGCCGCCGATCCCGAGGTGGTGATCTGCGACGAGCCCGTGTCGGCGCTGGACGTCTCGGTACAGGGCTCATTGCTCAATCTGCTGGCCGAGCTGCAGCGCACCCGCGGCACGACCTATCTGTTCATATCTCACGATCTGGCGGCTGTGAGGCACCTGGCCGATCTGATCGCCGTGGTCTATCTGGGTCGGTTCTGGGAGAACGGCACCACAGAGGAGGTGTTCGCGCCGCCGTACCACCCGTATACCGAGGCTTTGCTGTCGGCGATCCCCGTGCCGAACCCGGAGATCCACCAGAAGCGGATAAGGCTGGGGGGGAGTGTGCCGAGCGCGATGCATATCCCATCCGGCTGCCGGTTTCACCCCCGTTGCCCCCGAAAGATCGGCAGGGTGTGCGAGACAGATGAGCCGCCGTGGAGGAGCGTCTCGGCGACGCACCGCATCTGCTGCCACATCGAGATCGAGGAGCTGAGGCGGCTGCAGGCTCCTGCGCTGTCGCCTCTTCCAGGGGGTGAGGACGTTCCCGGTTCTGTAGGGGCCGCGTGATGCGAGCCAGCGCAGCATCACGCTCTGCCGGGCCGCCTGGGTGGTCGGATACGGCGGCCCGCCCCTACGGCGCTGATGGAAGGCCTGCAAATGCTTAGCTTCGTCGGGCGGCGGCTGGTATTCATGCTGCTGACGCTACTGGCGGCCTCGCTGGTCATCTTCTTCGTAACGCAGATGCTGCCGGGCGATGTGGCCACCATGATCCTCGGTCGCTTCACCACGCCCGAAGCACTGGCT